>CANKOI010000010.1 GCA_947484175.1 Deltaproteobacteria bacterium | reverse complement strand
CCCCGGTTTCCCGGATGCCCGTGGTCGGTTGCCCTTCCACGACTCCCCTTAGTGCAAGGGGCGTGCCAAACCACGCCATCGGAGGAACCTCGGGAATTCGCGAGGATTGTGGGATCGATGCTTCCCAATGGCAGGCATGATCCTTCCCAGCGCCGCCGTTCTGGACACGAGCAGGCTCAGGGAACACTCCGCGAGCCGGATGCCGGGGGAAGGCTGCCCAGCGCGGGGGCGGAGCCGACCATCCCTCTCCTTTGCACCCACGCCGTCCCACGCTACCCTGCCTCCATGTTCGCCGTGCTGCTCCTCGCCCTCCTCGCCTGCGGGGGGCACTCCGAAGCCGACGAATCGCCGGTGGACGACGACGGCGACGGCCTTCCGGCGGCCGAGGACTGCGACGACGCCGAGGCGAGCGTGCACCAAGGCGCCACGGAGCGTTGCGACGGGCTCGACAACGACTGCGACGGCGTGGTGGACGAGGTGGCGGCCGACGCGCCGGCCTGGCGCGCCGACACCGACGGAGATGGCTTCGGCAACGCGGCCGTGACCGTGTGGGCCTGCACCGCGCCCACGGGCTTCGTGGCCGACGACACCGACTGCGACGACACGGAGGCAGCCACCTACCCCGGTGCCGCGGAGCCAGACTGCACCGACCCCACCGACTACAACTGCGATGGCTCCTCCGCCTGGTCCGACGCCGACACCGACGGCTGGGCCGCCTGCCAAGACTGCGACGACGCCGCGCCCGCCGTGCACCCCGCGGCCGAAGAAGCCTGCAACGGCCTCGACGACGACTGCGACGGCCTCACCGACGACGACGACGACGACGTGATCGACCCCGCCACCTGGTACGCAGACGACGACGACGACGGCTACGGCACGGCTCTGCGGCCGACTGCGGCCTGTGAAACGCCGCTGGGTTTTGTGGCAGACAGCGCCGACTGCGACGACAGCCGGCCGGCCGTTAACCCCGCCGCCACCGAGCTCTGCAACGGGCTCGACGACGACTGCAACACCCTCGCCGACGACGACGACCCCGCCGTGGCCGACCCCGCCACCTGGTACGCCGATGCCGACGCCGACGGCTACGGCAGCGCCGCCTCGGCCTCCCTCGCTTGCGTCGCGCCAGTCGGCGCCCTCGCCGACTCCACCGACTGCAACGACGCCGACCCCGCCGTAAACCCCGCCGCCACCGAGCTCTGCAACGGGCTCGACGACGACTGCAACACCCTCGCCGACGACGACGACCCCGCCTTGGCCGACCCCGCCACCTGGTACGCCGATGCCGACGCCGACGGCTACGGGAGCGCGGCCTCGACCTCCCTCGCCTGCTCCGCGCCGCTCGGCACCGTCGCCGATGCCACCGACTGCGACGACGCCGACGCCGACAGCCACCCCGGCGGCGACGACCTCTGCGACGACGGCCTCGATCAGGACTGCAGCGGCACCGAGCGCCTTTGCTTCGCGGCCGGCGACTACGGCGCCGCCGACGCCTTCGCCGTGATCCAACACCCCACCGCCGGCACGGGCTTCTCCTCCGCGCTCACCGCGCTCGGCGACACCAACGGCGATGGCCTCGACGACATCCTGCTGCTCGACGCCGACGCCGGCTACGTTTTCAACGGCCCCCTGTCGGGCACGTACACGCCCGCCGACGCCGCGGTCACGATCTCCGGCGACGCCACCAGCGACGACCTCGACATCGCCACGAAGGCGGGCGACGTGGACGGCGACGGCTATGCCGACCTGCTCCTCGGAGGCTCCGGGGCCTCCCCGCTCGGCTACACCAACGAGGGCGGTGTTTGGCTGCTGTACGGTCCGTTGAGCGGCGCGAGCACCGTGGCGTCGGCCGACGCCGAGATCGCGGGCGGCGCGGACGGGCGCTTCCTCCGTGTGGCCGACGGGCTCGGCGATGTCAACGGCGACGGCTTCGCCGACGTGGCCGCCAGCAGCTGGGGTGCTGGTACCTCCACCGCCGATCGGGCCGGCCTGTACTACGGCCCCCTCACCGGCAACCGCACCCTCGACGACGCCGACGTGCTCATTCAAGGCGACGACGACGACGACGGCCTCGGCCAGCTCCACGGCGGCGAAGACCTCGATGGCGACGGCATCGGCGACTACGTCGTGGGCGCCCCCTTCGACGACACCACTGCCTTTGCCGGAGGCGCCGTGTACGTGGTGCTCGGCCCGCTCTCCTCGGGCACCATCGACACCCTCTACGACTACCGCTACACCGGCGATTCCACGAACGAGTGGTTCGGAACGTCGGTGCAGGCGCTGCCCGACCTCGATGGGGATGGCTTCGGCGAGCTGGTGGCGGGTGCCTATTTTGAACACACGGCGGCCGTGGTGTACGGCGGGGGAATGCCCGCCTCGGGCCGCATCTCCACCCGCTACGATGCCCTGATCACCGGGTCGTCAAGCAGCATCGCCGACCGGAACGGCCAGCCCCGCAGCGCCGGCGACCTCGACGAGGATGGCGACGCCGAGCTGATCGTGAGCGACCCCTTGCACGACTGGGCGGGCACCGACGAAGGGGTGGTCGGCCTGTTTGAGGCGCCGCTTGGCTCGCTTACGGTGCTCGACGCGGAGGTGCGCATCGCCGGAACCAACGACAGTGACGGCCTCTCCCGCGGCACCGCCGCCGGCGACCTCGACGGCGACGGCCTCGGCGACCTGCTGCTCTCCCTCCCCGGCGACGATGCGGGCGGCGCCGACGCCGGCGCGGTGTGGCTGTTCGGGCCGAGGTGAGCGACCTCCGCGGTCAGCCGTGCGGCATCGTCACGACGACAAGGGCGGGGCCTGCTCCAACCGAAGCGACCGCCGCCTTCACGGAGGCAGCATCGGCGCCCGAGGCCGACGCCATCTTCATTCCCAGCGCGCTCGCGTAGGCTGCCGGCTCCACCGCCAACGGCGCGGCGAAGGGCCCGTCGGTGTACCAGCTCAGCACGAACACCACGGGCGCCTTGTGCCCGGCGGCGAGCTGCAGGGCCTCCTGAGCGGCCCCGTAGCCAAGCGACCCGGTGCCCAGAAAACACAGCGCCGGCTCCCCGGCGAGCGCCACGCCCACGGCCTGCATCGCACGCGCTGATGGCGAAGCGCCGGGCGGGACCACCTTGTACGGCCGGGCCGCGGCAATGCGCTCAGGGTCGGCACCACGCAGGATCGCCGCACCCCGCTCGCGTCGGCCAGGGAACAGCCACACCCGCTTGGACACGGCGGCCACCACTCCCTCCACCAGCGCTTCCACCCCGCGCACCCCCGCCGCGGCGGGCTGCGAAGCCGTCCATGTGTGGAAGGGGCTCGGGGGCGCCGGGCTCACCGAAGCTCCAAGAAGAGCTGCTCGGGCGTTTCCAGAAGCGACTTGAGCGCGCTCACGGCGCGGGCGGCCACGGCGCCATCAATCACACGGTGGTCGAAGCTGGGCGAGATGTACATCATCGGGCGGATCACGACCTGCCCATCCACGGCCACCGGCCGATCATGGATCTGGTTCACCCCGAGGATCGCCACCTCCGGGTGGTTCAAGATCGGCGTAGCGAAGCGCCCGCCGATGTTCCCCACGGAAGTGACGGTGAAGGTGCCGCCGGAGAGTTCGTCCATGCGGGCCTTGCCCTCGCGCGTGCGCTGGGTGACGTCCGCGATCGCCGCGGCGAGCTCCAACAGCGACTTGTCCTGCACCCGCTTGATTACCGGGACGAAGAGGCCCGCGGGCGTGTCCGTCGCGATGCCGATGTTCACGTCGTGGCGCACGACGAGCTCGAAATTCTGCTCGTCCATCACCGCGTTCAGGGTGGGGAAGTCGCGGAAGACCCGCACGAGCGCCTTCAGGATGAAGGGCAGGTAGCTGAGCTTCACGCCCTGAGCTTCGGCGGCGGGGTTCAGGCGCTTGCGGAGGTCCACAAGCCGGCTCGCGTCGACCTCGTCCACGTAGGTGAAGTGCGGCGCGGTGCGCCACGCCTGCACCATCTTCTCGCTGATCTTGCGGCGGAGGCCGATGATCTTCACGCGCTCGTCGCCGGCCGAAGGCGCCGGGACCACGAGCCCCGGAAGGGCCTTGGGCTCGGGCTCGGAGGTGAAGCCCTCCACATCGGCGCGGGTGACCCGGCCGTCCTTGCCGCTGCCGGGGATGGCGCCGAGGTCGAGCCCGCGCGCGCTTGCTTCGTGACGGACGGCGGGACTGGCCAGCGCGGGCGCGCCGGAGGGGCGGGGGGGGGCGGGCATGCGCGCGGCCACCGCGGGGTGAGCCGCGGCGGCCGCGGGGGCCGATGGGGCCGCGGCCGCGAGGGCGGCCGCAAGCGGGGCGGCCGCGACGGCGACGGGAGCGGCGACGGGCGCGGGAGCGGCCGGAGCGGCGTGCGCGGCGGGAGCGACAGCCCCCCCCCCAAGGTCGATCTCCACGAGCGGGCTGTGCACCCGCACGACATCGCCGGGATTGCCGTGCAGACGCGCCACCCGACCTGACTTCGGCGAGCTGATCTCGACGGTGGCCTTGTCGGTCATGATCTCGCAGATCGGCTGATCCGTGGCCACCATGTCGCCAGCCTTCACCTTCCAGCTGACGATCTCGCCCTCCACCACGCCTTCACCGATCTCGGGCAGTTCAAACACGAACATCAGGCACTCCTCAGGGGGTCAGGGCTTCTGCGAGAGCGGCGCCGAGGGCAGCGGCGCCATCGCGAGGGTGAACGAACGTGGGCTGCGCCTCGAGGCGCCAGAATGCCCCTGCAAGCACGGCCAGAAGCGCATCGCCGCCGTGCGCCAGGACGACCGCGCGCCCGGTAGGCGCTACGAGGGCCCCGATCCGAGCGGCGTCTCGGCAGCCGCGAAGGTCCACCACGGTGGACTCCCCGCCCGAAGCGAGCGCCAAGGCCACACCGGCACCTTCCGCGAGCAGCACCGCCCCGCGCCCTTCTCGCCGGACGACGGGCTCGCCCAGGGCTGCCGCCGGGCCGGTGTCTCGGGCCGCGAGTGCATCGTCGCTGAGGAAGAGCACCACCGGGGAGCGAGCCGCGAGAGCCGCCGCGAAGAGGCCCACAGCGTCAGCGGCCGTGGCCGCGACGGCGAGGCCTACACCCGGCGGGAGTGCGGGCAGGTCGGCCTCAAGCGGCAGCGGCGCCAGCACTACGAGGGGGGCTGCGAACGCGCCCTCGCTCCGGCTCGGAAGCGCCGCGGCGTCGCTCAGGGCCTCCGCCGCCCGCGCCACCCCGAGAACGTCAAGCAGCTCCACGACCGGGCGCTTCCCCGCCAACGCCAGCCCCGCGGCCACGCCCACCGAGGCCGCCTCCGAGAGCGGCGTGCGTACGAGGCCACCCGAAGCGCCCTTGGAAAGGCCGGCAACGCCCACCGCCTCCCCGACGAGCACGCCGTCGGCCAGCGATGCATGTGCCGCGAGCGCCGCGCTGAGGCCCACCGCTCCCGTCGTCATGCTTCTGCCCTCGGTGGCGCGGCGCGACCGCGCAGGAAGTCACGGATGAAGTACTCGCCCGCCTTGTAGGAGCTGCGCACCAAGGGCCCGCTCGCCACGAACCCAAAGCCCATCTCTCGGCCCGCCTCGGCGTAGCGAGTGAAGGTGTCGGGGTGTACGTACTCCTGGACCGCGAGGTGGGCAGGCGTGGGGCGGAGGTACTGGCCGATCGTGAGGAAGTCCACGTCGATCGCGCGGAGCTGCCTCATGGCAACGAGCATCTCCGCTTCCGTTTCGCCATGACCCACCTGCAGGCTGGTCTTCGTGAGAAAACCACGTGCCTTCGCATGCTGGAGAATGGTGGTGGATTGCTCCCAGTTGGCCCGAGGGTCCCGCACCGGCACCTGCAGGCGAGGAACCGTCTCCACGTTGTGGGCGAGCACATCGGGCCGCGCCTCAAGGAGCGAATCCAGCAGATCGGTACGTCCGCGAAAGTCGGGGATCAACACCTCCACGAGCGTAGACGGGCTGCGCTCCCGCGAGGCTTGGATGCAGGCTCTGAAGTGCCCCGCGCCCTGATCCAGCAGATCATCGCGGTTTACGCTCGTGACCACCACGTAGTCGAGGCCCATCTCGGCGATCGCATCGGCGAGGTTGGCCGGCTCGGCCTGATCGGGCGGGCTCGGGTTGCGGGCGGTGTTCACGGCACAGAACCGACAGCCGCGGGTGCACGTGTCGCCCAAGACCATGAAGGTGGCGGTTCCGCCGCTCCAGCACTCGCCCACGTTGGGGCACTGGGCCTCCTCACACACCGTGTGGAGCTTCAACTGGCGGGCGCGCTGCTTGATCCGGGCGTAGCGTTCGCCCCCCGGCATCTTCACCTTCAGCCATTCCGGTCGGCCGCCCACCATCCGCCCTCCGCGGGCGCTGCCTCTACCCCGGATGCAGTCGGAAAGCCACCAGCGGCTCGGGCCTGACCTCCGCGGAGCCGCTCGGAAGCCTGACGCCCATTCGCGGTTAGTATGCGGCACCGCTTGAACTGGAGACCCCATGCTGTTGCTCCTCACTCTCTCCATCGCCGACGCCAAAAAGCCGAAGGCGCCGCCCCCACCTCCCGTCAACGCCTGGGGTCAGGAAGCAGACATGAAGGGGCAGTGCTTCTACCCGGCCGACTACGAAAAACTACCAGACGGCGAGCGGAAGCAGGCCCGACAGGCCGCGTTGGAGGCGATGACCCTCCAGTGGCGCGGCAGTCGAGAAGACGGCGTGCAGTTCGAGGAGAGGGTCGTAGAGGGCCTCGAGATCACCCTCCTCGGGCGGCCCGAGTTGGTGGAGCAAGTGAGCCGCTCCAATCTCGACCAGTGCAAGGCCTTCATGAAGGGGGGCACCATGGAGGCTTGGCAAGGCTGGCTGCTCCCGCTGGCCAGCAAGCTCATGGCAGGAGAGTGTGCGTCCCCACTCATCGATACGATGTTTGACTACCTCGAGATCACGCGCGCCTGGTTCCGCAGCGTGACGGTGTGCCAGGGCGACCGGGTGCACGTCAACGCCACGCTGAAGGACCGCTACCGCATCTCCGACAGCGGCGAATGGATCACCGTCGAGGGCGTGCCGGGGGAGAGGGCCATCGGCGCCGATTACCCATGCAATATCGAAGGCTGCATGGTGGGAATGCTGGTCGGGAAGTTCACGGGCGACGACGGAGTCGAAACCCTCTTTCCCATCGGCGCCAACCACACCTTCACGGCTTCCGGAAATGGCCAACTGAGCTGGTCGGTGAACGACACCACCTGGTACGACAACAAGTACTTCAAGACCGCTGCCTTCGAAGATCGCGTCGCGCTGACGATCGAGCCGGCAGAGTAGCGTGGCTCGTCCGCGCGCCCGCGGGCCGCTCACGCGGCGCCTGCTGTTCGCGTGCCTGCCCATGGTGCTCCTCTTTGTGGGGGCCGAGTCGTGGCTGCGTGGGTCGGGCTGGCCCAAGCTTCCGCCCGGCGCGGTGTTCATCCACAACACCGTGTACTGGGTGGAGCCGCCCAACCTCACGCTCGAGGCCGTGAAACACAACGAGACCGGCGGCAGCTTTCGCGTGAGCACCGACCAGAATGGCCTGCGCACCCCGTTGCACACTGAGCAGAAGCCGGCCGGCACCGTACGCCTCATGACGCTGGGCTGCTCCACCACCTTCGGGTGGGGCGTGGACGACGCCGAGTCGTACCCCGCCCGCTTGGAAACGATCCTCAACGAGGGCGGGCACAGCGTGGAGGTGATCAACGGCGGTCAGCCCGGCTACACCAGCTTCCAAGGGCTGCACCTCTGGGACACCGTGCTGAGCCGCTACGAGCCGGATGTCGTGCTGTTCGGCTACCTCGTCCAAGACTCCCGCGAGGTCGCCTACAGCGACCGCAGCCAGCAGCTCTTGCAGCAAGACAACGAGTTCATCAAACAAAGCCTCCTTCACCGACTGAAGTCGTACCTTTGGCTGAAGGCGCGTATCGACGGCGTACGCACCGAACAGAAGGAGGTTGGGTCCCCGGACACCTTCCGCACCCCGATGAGCGAGTACGTGGAGAATATCCGGGCGTTCAAGGCCCGTGCCGATGCCGTGGGCGCTCAGTTGGTGCTGTTCGGCTACCCGCTTGAGCGGTCCGGCTACACCGAGGGGCACCGCGCGATCCTGCACGCCGCAGCCGCCGAGCTGGAAGTGCCGGTCTACGACCCGCAGCCCGAGATGGAGCGGAGAACGGCCTCAGAGCCGCTGTACTTTCCGCAGGACCGAGGCCATGCCAACGCAGCGGGAAACGACGTGATCGCCCAAGGCGTGGCGCAGTTCCTCGTTGCGAGCGGGCTGGTGAAGTAGACTGCCCCGATGCGCGACTCGGCCCTCATTCTCCTGACCCTCAACGAGATCGAGGGCCTGCGCGCCCTCTGGGATCAGCTCCCCATCGGAGAGTTCCGCGAAGTGGTCGGGCTCGACGGCGGCAGCACCGACGGCACACAGGAGTTCTTCCGCGAGAAGGGAATTCCCGTCGTGGTACAGCCCATCCGAGGGCGTGGCGTGGCGTTCCGATGCGCGGCCGAAGCCTGCAGCAGCGAGCGGCTCGTGTTCTTCAGCCCCGACGGCAACGAAGACCCTGCTGACATCGTGCGACTCGACGACTGCCTGCTCGCCGGAGCCGATCTCGCCATCGCCCGCCGCTTCGGCCCGGGCGCGGTGAACGAAGAAGACGCCGAGTTCGTGCGCCTCCGGGCTCGCGTGAACGACACGCTCTCGCAGGTGGCGAACCGGCTCTTCCACCGCGGCCCAAGGGTTTACGACACGATCAACGGCTTCCGTGCCCTACGGCGTGGCGCACTCCTGGAGCTCGACACCACAGTGAAACGTTTCCCCATCGAGTATCAGATCACGCTGCGAGCGATGCAGCGCGGCTGGCGCATCGACGAGGTGCCCACGCGCGAGGGGCAGCGCATTGGCGGCGAACGGAAGGCGTCGTCGTGGCCGGTGGGGGTAGACCATTTGCGGGTGCTGCTCACCGAGCTGCCGCACAGCCGCCTATTTCAGTAGCGGAGGTCTGATGCGTTCGGTCACGGTTGGACAGCGGTCGAACCCTGTTCACCCGAGGACCGCCCGTGCTACACTGATCTCGTGGAGCACGAGCGATGACCAACCTGACCATCACGGTCGACGAGGAGACGCTGAAGCGGGCCCGCATCCGTGCGATCGAGGACGGTACGTCCGTCAACCTCGTCCTGCGGGCCTTCCTCGAATCGTGGTCGCGGGCGCCCGCCGAAGCTCCGGGGGAGGAGTTCGTGGCGCTTGCGAGGCGCGCCGCGGGCACAAGCGGCCCCGGAGGGCGTTCGTGGAAGCGTGACGACCTCCATGACCGGTAGGACGTTCATAGACACCAACGTCGTCGTCTACGCCATGGACGACGCTGCGCCGGCCAAGCAGGCCCGCGCTCAGGCGCTGATTGCGGGGGCGTGTGCGGAGTCCCACGTCATCAGTCCTCAGGTCCTGCAGGAGTTCTTCACCGCGGTCACCCGAAAGCTGGCCCGCCCAGTCACGCTCGAGGACGCGACCGCGGCCGTTCGGGCGCTCGCCAGGCTGACCGTGGTGTCCGCCGACGCCGAGCTGGTCGTGGCGGCGATCGAGATCCATCGGCGTTACCAACTCTCGCTGTGGGACGCCCTCATCTTACAGGCGGCGTTGAGGGGTGGGTGCACCCGCCTGCTAAGCGAGGATCTCCAGCTCGGCTTCCGGCTGGGCAACCTCGTGGTGGAAAACCCGTTCCACGGCCTTGATTGAGGCGAGTCGTGGCACGCGCCGCGTCCATTCCAGTAGGCCCCCTACTCGTAGTACACGAGCCAAGTGTTCGCCACGATCGTGGCGCCGAAGCCCTGGCCAGAGTCGTAGGGTTCCGGAACGTACGTTTCCCCCCGGTAGAGCCCGCGGTAGTCGAGAGTGTTCGCCGCGCCGAGGCTCACGGAGGCCGTAATGTCTGCCGTCCATGGGTCGACATGCCGGCCGGGACACCACCCCCCGCGCCCCAGCACCCACGTTCCGTACTGGTTGGGTACGGTGCCCTGCTCCACCTGCTCGGCGCACCCGTAGGCGCTGCCCGCCATCGTGAACTCCTCCGTGAAGCTCGCCGCCCCGTTCACCGTGAATTCGTGCTGGTGATTGCAGAACTCGGCGCAATTCGCCTTGTCCTTTCCGTACCCGTGCCCCGTGACGAGCGCGACGACGTCCACCCGCTTCACCGAGGCCGACGGGGTGAACTCCACCGTGGCGCGGCCGTCGTTGTAGGTGGAACCGAAGCCGCCGCCCGACCACAGGTACTCGATCGCCACCGGGCGCATCCCCTTCCCCCGATTCGAGAGCCGCAGGTCGAGCGTGATGAAGGGGGCGTTCGCGCTGTCCACGCGGATCACGCGCTCGCCGCCGTCCTGGATCAGCGCGAGGAAGGGCGTGGCATCGACCACCCAGCGGCCAGGGCGGGCGTAGGCGGTGATGTAGCGGGCGATCTCGATGCAGCTGCCCGACTCGTCGACCTCGGTCGTGGCCGCGTCGTCTACGGGGCAGAGGTAGGCGTACGCGAGGTAGTCCCACTCGCCGCACCCCGACGCATCGGGGTGGCCGTTGCAGATGAACTGCATGTCCAACTCGAGCGTGTCGTACCCCGCCACGGTGGCGGCGCTGCCGAAGTCTACGGTGGCGCTGCGCTCCCCGGTGTTCTCGAAGGGTCGAATCACCGTGACGGTCTCGGCATCGAGGCGGTCTTGGAGATCGGCCTGGTAGTTGAACGCTCGCACCTCGTAGTTCAGGAACAGCGGGGGCGCAGTCTCCCACCCGGTCACGGGGTCGGCGAGGTAGCCCACTTCCCGGATGCGCTGAAAGCGATCGACGGCGAAGTTCAGCGGGATGCCGCCGCCGCCGTAGGTGTCGACAAGCTCGTCCACCCACGTGTCCGTGCGGCTCCAGGAGTCCGACACGTAGTGCGTGTGGGACTGCCAGAGGGCGAGGGAGGCCTCGTCGGCGTCGGCGATGGCCTCGATGTCCACCTGAAGCTCTTGCAGCGCCGTCTCCCGTGCCGGGGCGGTGCGCTCGTCGGAAAAGAACACCCAGTGCACGTTCGGAGGGGCCCCCTCCATCCACTCGCGGACGTCGGGCTTTTCGCTGAAGTCCGGGTAGGCATCGCCCGCGCGCACCACCACGAACATCACGCTCTCGCAGCCGGTCCAGGCCGTGGAGAGCGTCCACGAGGAGCCATCCATCTGCCTTAGGGTGGCGTCGGGAGCGAGCTCGTCGAAGTCGACGGTGACGCCCGCGGCATCCCACGGGCGCGTCACGAAGCCGAGTTGGTCGCAGAGGGTGGGGGTGCCGCCGGTGTCAGCCGTGTCGGAAGTGTCGGCGGTGTCGGCGCCAGACGACTCGCCGGTTTCGACGGGAGGGGCAGCGGGACAGCCGAACAGGAGCAGCAGGAGAGTCGTCATGGGGGCAGCGTAGCCCACAGGGATGGCTCGCGGCGGCGGCGCGCAGGACGATCGCAACGTCGGCGCCACGCGCTCCGGCCGCGAACGAGGCTATCGAACGAGGCCCCGCAGCATCGCGCCAACACGCCGAAGCTTCGGTTGGAGGGCCAGCGCGTCGGGCGTGCCCACCAGATCGAGCGCCGCGCAGGCTTCTGCGGCGGAGTCTGCGGCGCGCTGGAGTTGGTCGCGCAACGGGGACCGTCCCAGCGCGATCCGCAACCGCGAACAGCCGCGAGCGACCTCGAGTGACACGCGGTAAACATCGAGATTCTCGTGATCAAAGGCATATTCCACGCTGACTCCAGAAGGCCGCGGGTTGAAGGAGGCTCGGCCCTCGCCTGAGCGGGGCCGCAGCCGAACCAAGCCGCGGACTGCCGGAGTCACAGGGACACTTCGTTGATCGAACCTCGCTCATCCGTCGGTCGTCGAGTTTCGATTATCGATTATCGATTATCGAAACTCGGTCATGGGCAGGCGGGGAGGGAGCTTGCGACCGCCCTGCGGTGGCTCAGCGATGTGCGGCGGCCCCGCTGCGACGAGCTTCCGGGCCCAGCACATCGCCCCGGCCTCGCCAGCCCGCTAAGCTCGCCCCCTCCCTGAGTTGAGCTGTGCGCATCCTCGACAAGCGCGTGTACGTCGGACCGAACCTCTACGCCAACTTCAAGGTCATTCGCATGACCCTCGACCTCGGGCCGCTGGAGGAAGCGCCCAGCGCGGGCATCCCGGGCTTCGTGGATGCGCTGGTGGCCGCGATTCCCAGTCTCGGCGAACACGGATGCAGCTTCGGCGAGGCGGGCGGTTTTGTGCGGCGGCTGCGGGAGGACGGCGGCACGTGGATGGGGCACGTGATGGAGCACGTGGCGATCGAGCTGCAGAACTTGGCCGGGGCGCGCGTCACCTTCGGAAAGACCCGCGGGAACGGCGTGCGCGGGCAGTACCACATGGTCTACGAGTACGAAGACGGTTGGGTGGGGGAACAGGCGGGGCTCCTCGCGCTGCGCCTCTTGCACTCCCTGATCCCGCCGGCCCTCCGCGGCGACGCCGAGCCCGACCCGGTGTTCGACTTCACTACCGAGCTGCACGCGCTGATCCGCGGCGCCGAGAAGCGAGCGTTCGGCCCCAGCACGGCCTCTCTGGTGAGGGCGGCCGAAGCACGCGACATCCCGTGGGTGCGCCTGTCGTCGGGCTCACTCGTGCAGTTCGGCCACGGCTTCCGCCAGCGGCGCATTCAAGCCACGATCACCAGCGAAACCCGGCACATCGCGGTGGACATCGCGGGCGACAAGGAGCTGACCAACCGCATTCTTGGCGACCTCGGCCTGCCCGTGCCCAAACAGGAGCAAGTCTACAGCGCAGACGAAGCCGTAGAGGCCGCCGTGGAGCTGGGCTACCCCGTCGTCGTCAAACCGCTCGACGCCAACCACGGACGAGGCGTGTCGATCGGGCTCACCACCGCGGAGCAGGTGCGCATCGCGTTCGTAGAGGCAGAGGTGCACAGCGACACCGTGCTGGTGGAGACGTGCATCACCGGTTTTGACCACCGCATGTTGGTCGTCAACGGCGAGTTGGTGGCCGTGGCCAAACGTGTGCCGGGGCACGTGGTGGGAGACGGGACGCGCACCATCGCCGAGCTGGTCGAGATCGTGAACCAGGACCCTCGGCGGGGCATCGGGCACGAGAAGGTGCTGACGCAGCTCGCCCTCGACGCGCAAGCCGAGCGCCTCCTGCTGAAGGCCGGCCACACCGCCGCCACCGTGCTCCCCGCGGGTGAGCGCTTCTACCTGCGGAGCACCGGCAACCTGTCCACGGGCGGCACGGCCATCGACCAGACCGACGTCTGCCATTCCGACAACCGCGAGATGGCGATTCGTGCCGCCGCCGCCGTCGGGCTTGACGTGTGCGGCGTGGACTTTCTCACGCCCGACATCAGTCGGAGCTGGAAGGACGCCGGCGGCGGCATCTGTGAGCTGAACGCGGCGCCTGGCTTTCGCATGCATGTCGCGCCCAGCGAAGGACGCTCTCGCGATGTGTCCGGCAAGGTGCTCGACATGCTGTTCCCTCCCGGCAGCCAGTCCCGCATCCCCATCGCCGCGATCACCGGTACAAACGGCAAAACCACCACCACGCGCATGCTCGCGCACATCCACAAGCTGCGCGGCGAAGTGGTCGGCATGACCACCACCGATGGCGTGTACATCGACGGCCGACCCACCGTGGCCGGCGACATGACCGGCCCGATGGCGGCGCGCATGGTGCTCACCGACCCCCACGTGACGGTCGCCATCTTGGAGACTGCGCGGGGCGGAATGCTGCGGTCCGGCTTGGCGTACCGCCACCCCAACGTGGCCTGCTGCTTGAACGTGAGCGCCGACCATCTCGGCATGGGCGGGGTGAACACGCTCGAACAGCTGGCCGAGGTGAAGCGGATTCCGATTGAGGCGGCCCGCGACACCATCGTGCTCAACGCCGATGACCCTCTCTGCCTCCGCATGGCCGAACGCTCTGTCGCCAAAACGATCTGCTGGGTGACGATGTGCAACGACAACGCGCTCGTGCGGGAGCACATCCGTGCGGGCGGGCGCGCCGTGGCGCTCGAGGCCGGCGTGAACGGGCAAATGATCGCCATCTACGACAACGGGGCGCACATGCCCCTGTTGTGGACACACCTGATCCCCGCCACCCTTGAGGGCAAGGCGCTCCACAACGTGCAGAACGCGATGTTCGCCGCGGCGATGGCGTGGTCGATGGGCGTGCGTTTGGAAGACATCCGGCAAGGGCTCCGCACCTTCGACACCACCTTCTTCCAGGCGCCGGGCCGGGGCAACGTCTACGACCAGCTCGGCTTCAAGGTGATCCTCGACTACGGTCACAACCCCGCCGCGGTGGCGGCCATGTGCCAGCTGGTCGACCTGCTCACGGAAGGGGACACTCACCGGCCGGGCAGCCAGCGCATCGTGGTGCTCAGCGCGCCCGGCGACCGTCGCGACGAAGACGTGCTCAACATCTCGCGTCGCGTTGCACCCAGCTTCGACCGGTTCATCCTCAAGGCCGACGACAACCTGCGCGGGCGCGCCGTGGGGGAGATCACGGGGCTCCTAGAGCGGGGGCTACTCGCGCAGGGCATCGCGCCGGAACGAATCCAGCGCGTCGAGTCGGAGGAGGAGGCGGTCCAGCGCGCGCTCAGCACGGCGGCGCCGGGAGACATCGTGCTCATCTTCGGAGACGAGATCACGCGCTGCTGGAAACAAATCATTTATTTCGGCGGACGCAAGCCGGCGGAGGGAGCCACCGCGAGCCCACAGGCCTCCTACCTCACGCCCGAGGCTCCCGTCCCGGTGCCGACGCGGGCAGCACCGCCAACTGACGCCCACCCCAGCGCCCACGACGAACGTGTCGAGCACGCTCAGGTGGGCGAACACCCGCCGTCCGCGCCTGTCGAACTGCCCAGCTATGTGCGCGACGAGCGCGGCGTGCGGCCGTCGCCAGCGGAAGCCAGCGACTGACGCTCAGCCCTGCCGCCGACGCCCCACCATGAGTCCCGCCAGGGCGGCCGCGAACAGTCCCGCCGACGACTCCGTCCCGCAAATCCCTGGAGACAGCGGGGAAGCGGGGTCGCCCCCCTCGTCGCCCCCCGTGTCTTCGCCCGCCGAGCCGGTGTCGTCCGGAGTGCCGGTGTCCACCGGCTCCTCCTCTTCTTCCTCTTCCTCCGCGGCGGCCCACAGGGTGTAGTCATCCACGTGGTCGCCGATGAAGTCCATGTAGGTGTCCACCCGCGCCGAGTACGTGCCATCGCGCATGCAGCTGGGGCCGCCGAAGTCCACGATGCCGGCCACCGAGTAGGTGCCATCTTCGTAGAGGCGCATCACCGGACCGCCGGAGTCGCCATGGCAGGCGTTCTGGTCGTCGGCGTTGTCTTCCGTGTGCATCAGGCTGGTGTCGTAGTCGGCCAGCGGCACATCCACGACCCGCTTCTTGGCGTTGGTGCTGCTGTCGTTGTCGCTGGTGGCGCCGAAGCCCACGATGCGGAAATCGGTGTCAACGTCCTTCTGCCGAAGCCCGATCTCGGTGAGCGGCATGAACGGACCGTCCATCTCGGTGCGGAGCTCGATCAGCGCGATGTCGTTGTACCCGGTGCTGTCGCTGTAGTTGGGGTTGGGAATCCAATCCCGGGCGAGCTTCGTATTTCCGTTGTCGGCGTCGTTCGTGGTGTTCACGAACATCACGTACACGGCGTCGACCTCAAAATCCCGGGTGTCGCTCACACAATGGGCGGCCGTGAGCACCCACGTGGGCGAAATCAGGGAGCCGGTGCACATGCCGCCCTGACGCCCGGTGGAGTCCGTGATGTACAACGCCACGACCTCCGGGTAGTCCGTCGTCGTCTCGCCGTTGATGATCGGCGGCGGGGCGGCGGCGAGCGCGAGCGAGGGGAACAGGAACACGGAGCCTCCGGGCGCCGCAGGCTACCCCAGCAACCGCGCCCACAGCGTGCGCTGATCGTAAATTTCGGATGTTAAGGCCGGCGCGCATGCGGCTTGCCCTCCTCACCCCCTCCGCTGAGGGCTCCAACGCCCCCTTCGCCGCCCTCGACCCGGAATGTGACCCTTCCCGGTTCGCGCCCGAACACCAGTGGACGCACCTCTCGCTGAAGAAGGCCACGGCGGTACAGACGCTGCTCGAAGCACACCGGGAAGGATTCGACGTATTCGTGAACCTCTGCGACGGCGCCTGGGACGAAGACCGGGCCGGAATTGAGGTGACGCAGGCGCTCGAGCAGTTGGGCGTGGCGTTCACCGGTGCGGGCTCACGGGGCTACGACCCCTCCCGCTTGGCGATGAAGATGGCCGCGCACTCGGCCGGCGTGAGCGTGCCTCCGTTCGTTGAGGCGCGCACTCCCCGGGACGTGCAACGCGCCCACGAAACGCTCCGCTTTCCGCTGATCGTGAAGCACCCGCGCGGCTACGGAAGCGTGGGGCTCACCCCGCGGTCGCGAGTCACGACGCCGGCCGACCTGAGCCGGGAGGCTGCGACGCTCATCGAGCGCCACGGCGCCGCGCTGATCGAAGAGTTCGTGGAGGGACGGGAGTTCACGGTGCTGGTGGCGGAGGGAGCGGAGGCGCCCACGGAGCCGCTGGTGCTGATGCCCGTGGAGTTTCGTTTTCCAACAGGCGAGAGCTTCAAACACTTCGAGCTGAAGTGGGAGAGCCACGCCACCATGGAGACCTGCGTCGTCAGCGATCCCTCGCTCGAGCGGGCGCTTCGCCGCGCCGCCGCCGCCGTGTGGGTGGCGATCGAGGGGTCGGGCTACGGCCGCTTCGACTTTCGCATGGACGCCGCCGGGGAAATCTACTTCCTCGAGATCAACCCCAATTGCGGGATTTTCTACCCGCTCGGCCAGTACGGGAGCGCCGACACGATCCTCGACGCCGATCCGCTCGGGCACCGCGGATTCCTCGAACACATGCTCACGACGGCGCTGCGCCGCCGGGACGAGGCCGTGCGCCCGTGGGAGCACCGATTCTCCCGCGAGCGAGGGTTCGAGCTCGTGGCCAGCGCGCCCATCGGTGCGGGCGAGGTGGCGGTCCGATACGAAGGGGAGCCGCAACGGCTGGTGTCGCGGCGCCACGCAGAGGAGCGGTGGCCCGGCGCGCACGCCGAGTGGTTTCACCGGTACGCGTGGCCGCTCTCGGCCGAGGTGTTCGCGATGTGGAGCCAGAACCCCGAGGACTGGAGGCCCCTCAACCACAGCTGCGACCCCAACACCGAGCTCCTCGGCCTCGACCTCGTGGCCCGCCGCCCGATCGCCGCCGACGAAGCCCTCAGCGTGGACTACGCCACGTTCTGCGGCCCCGACATGACGCCGTTTGTTTGCGGCTGCGGGGCGCCCGGCTGCCGACGCGAAATCTCCGGCCGGCGGGCACAGACCGATCAGCTCGGCTGATCGAACCACCGCACGCCGCTCACGGCCCACGCCGGCGCGCCGCCCCACGGCAACGACCGCTCCGCCTGCACCACCACGAAGGCCCAGCCCGGCTCGTGCATCTCGGCGGTGGCGCGCCCGTCGGGGTCGAGCGGCAGCTCTCGCGCACCGACCGGCGTGTGCAGCGCGGCGGTGACCGCCCCCATCCAACCGGCCGCGAACACCTCGACGGTGAGATCGGGGCGCGGCGCGCCCAGCAGCGAAGGCGTCGAGGCCACGAGAGACACCATCGGGCCGTTGCCCGCGCTGGCGGTGCGGTCGTACACCGAGCGCAGGGCCGCCGTGGCCGAGGTAGCGCCGACGTAGGGAAGCCAGGTTCGGTGCGCCAACGGCTGCACATCTACCCACGCCTCGCAGAGCTGCGCGAGAGTGCCGACGTCGTCGGGGCCATCCAGCCAGAGCGCGGAAGGACGTACCGGCCACGACCACGCAGGCCCCAGCGCCGTGGCCTCCTCCACCCAGCCACGCGTGACGATCGTGAAGCGATCGGCGCCGGCACCGCCGCGAACGAGCGTGAGCCGGTCGAGGGCGCTGAAGCCTAGCCAGTTCGGAGCGCCGTGAGCCGCGCGGCGTGTCGTGGAGTTCGCCCCCCAAGTCCAGGCGTCGCCGCCCGATCGGCTGCCGATGGCGGCGCGAAGGTCGTCGTGGGGGTAGCGCTCGGCCACGGGCACTTCGTCGTCGGCGAGGAGCACGGCGAAGCCGACGCCTTCGGCACGCGCGGCGTGGAGAGCGTCGGCGCTGTAGGCGGCGTGGTCGGCGTCGGGCGCGGCCTGCACCGCGAAGTCGGCGAGGAGGACGCCGCCCGCCGACCACGTGGCCGGCGCCTCGGCGGTCGCCTCGGCCGGCCACTCCCGCTCCGCGGGGAGCACCCTCGTCAACCGGATTTCGGCCCGCTCCTCGCCGCCGGCGAACCATCCTCGCCACGCCGAGAACCCGGGACCCGCCCACACCCACGCCTCGCCTTCCTCCGGGCCGAGCGCCGCCCGCCCGCCGCCCTCCGGCAGCGGAAAATCCTCGCCGTCGAAATGCACCGTCGCGGCGAGCGGCCGGTCGTCTTCATCGCGCACCGTCACCGTCAACCCGCCGCACTCCCCCTTGGTGAGGCCGTCGTACACGCAGCCGGGGCGGAAGCCAATCGCGGTGGTGGCCTCTGGCTGCCCGCCCCCCCCCGCCTCGCCGGCCACGACAGGAATCCGGTCGAGGTGGCCACCGTCGGCCGCGAAGAGGTCCACGGCGTCGGCATCGATGGGGCCCGCGATCGGCGCGGACGTCGCGTACCAGACAGCCGCGCTGGGCTGCACGCCGACCAGGCCCTCCACGAGCAGCTGGCCGCCGGCCCCGCCGGGCGGCACCTCCCCCAACGCACCCACCGCCAAAAAGTCCGCGCCTTCACGCGTAACGGCGGTGGTCCGCACCACGCCCGGCCGCGGCACCCAGATCGCGTCGGCCTCGCCGCTGTCTGTGATCAGCTGCAGCTGCGGGTCGTCGGGTGCGAGCTGCCAAGTGAAGGCGCCTGCGCTCACGGCTCCGCCGTCCTCCGTGACGGTGGCGCTTACTGGGCTGCGCTCGCCGAGCGGAAGGAGCTCCATCAGCAGGTCGGGACCGCCGAGCAGGCTGGCGTCCACCAACCCGCCCCCTTCCTCACCGAGCTGGGTGAGCGAAGCGTAGCTGTCGCGCACTACGTACCGGACCTGCGAATTCTCGAGCAGCCAGTCGCCCACCCGGCCCTCACCGCCCACCACGAGCTGCTCCACGCACACGATCCGCCCCGCACGCACTTCCCCGGCGGGCACAGGGTCCACCACGCAGAGTTCTTCCGCCGGAACGGGATCGGCCGCGCACCCGGCCACTAGCACCCACCCGAGGATCAAAGGTGTTTCACGAATTCGTAGTAGTCCGCGAAGTGTACGCGGTTCACCTGCTTGCCCATCTTGATGAGCTCGCGGGCCACGGCCTCTACGGCGTGACGCATACACACCGGTTCACGCCGCGCACTCGCGAGGATGCACGCGTTGATCGCGCTGTTCACGATGCCGCCACCGGCGAGAACGAACTGGTTCGCCAAGTACACGAGGTCGAGGTCGTCGCCGCGGGGGGCATACGGCGGGATCGAGCGGTCCCACAACTTCTGGCGCATCTCCGGGTTGGGCATCGGGAACTCCACCACGGAGCCGAACCGACGCAGGAAGGCCTCGTCGATGTTTTCCTGAAGGTTCGTGGTGAGGATGGCGCACCCTTCGAACACTTCGAGGCGTTGGAGCAGGAAGCTCACCTCCTGGTTGGCGAACCGGTCCTGGGCCTGCTTCACCTCCCCGCGGGAGCCGAACAGGGCGTCCGCCTCGTCGAACAGCACCACGGCGGTGCCGCCCTCGGCGGCGTCGAAGATTTCGCGGAGGTTCTTCTCGGTTTCGCCCACCCAGCGTGAAACCACGCTGGAGAGGTCTACTCGGAACAGGTCGAGGCCCAGCGAACCCGCGATCACCTCGGCAGCCATGGTCTTGCCGGTGCCCGGCCCCCCGGAGAACAGCGCCTTCACGCCGTAGCCGCGGGCCCGAATCTTGTTCGCCCCCCACCGGTGGTAGACGTTTTCCTGTTCGGACAGGTAGTGGGTGAGATGGATGAGTTGGTCCTTCACCTTGTCGGTGATGATCAGGTCCTCCATCTTGAACTGCGGCACCACGTGCTGCGCGAGCCCCCGGAACTCGGGCCGGCTCAGATCGCGGGCAGCCTGCCACAACAGCTCGATGTGCGGCTCGCGACCGCCCGCTTCGGCCTCGGCCCGATCGAGCACCTTGGGAATGGTCGTGCCGGCCACGCTGTAGAAACGCTCGGAGATGTCCTCGGCGATCGCACTCGACCAGCCCTTCCGCTCCAGCTGCACCTTCCAGGCCTCCACGCGCTCTTCGAGCGTAGTGCGCCCTACTTGTACGGTCACGCTGGGGCGGTCGGGACCCAACAGCCCCGAAATGGCGCGGCGGTCGCTGCCCGACACCAACACCGGGTACGGCAGCGTGCTCAGCGCCCCGCCGAGCGCCATCAACTGGTTGCGCAGCGCAGGGTCTTCCTGGGCGGAGGCCACGTTCACGACATAGGGCAGCGCCCCGCTCAGGCGCAGCTCCCGAATGAGGTCGTAGGGCTCTTCGAGGTACTGGCGGGTGCGCTCGAGGTCGATGCGAACCAGCTTTCGGTCTACGAACCGGGCGATGGACTGCGCCACACCCTCGCGGAGGCCGAGGGTGCTGCCCACGATCGCCACGGTCACGGCTCCCCGTAGGGTCCGATCGAGGTCCTCGATCCGCTTGCGCGTGGGGGCCGGGATGAAGGGCTCCACGTCGGTTTCGATGGGCGTGAACCCTACGCTGGTGGGCAGCTCCTCCTCTTCCAAAAACCACCGGACGAGGCGAGGGGCGGGGTGCAACCGACGGGACGTGTGCGTCTCAAAACCGTCGGGTGGGTTGAGCAACAACAGCCTGTGCCGGATGAGCGGGCCGCCGGGCAACAGCCGGGCCTGCAACGCCAATCGTTCCCGCCGCCCGGGACGCAGCACGCGAGTGGCCATGTCGACCGTGAGGTAGGCCTGATTCAGGTTGTCGTTGAGGTAGGCGAAAATCTTGCCGTACCCGGCGCTGATCTCGGGGGCGAGCGAGAGGAGCACGAGGTCCGCGTCGTCGCCGTCAAGGCCGAAGGCCTCGCGGAAGCGGTCGAAACGGCCTCCGGGCGCGTCGCGGAGGGCCGAGGAGGCGAGGACGGCTTCTTCAAGGCCGTCGGGGCCCGCGGGGTAGTCGATTTCGCCGTGGGCGCGGAGGAGCGCATCCACCTCGTCGTCGGTGATCACCGAGCCCCAGAACTGGCCCTTGGCGCGCATCGCGGGGCGCGAGCGCTGGCGGCGCACGGCGCGCAGGAGGAGGAGGTCGGTGCGCCGAAGGCGGCGGGCGAGTTCCTCGAACACGGTGCTCATGCCAGCGATGTAACGCCGCCGCCACCGGCGGGGCGCTCAGCGACGACGCTGGAACACGCCCGGAGGAGCCTCGTCGCGCAGGTAGGCCCGCAGCCAGTGCACCAAGCGCACCCACTCCTCGCTGCGATCTTCTTCGCGGTACACGGCGCGCATCAACCCGTGCCACGGCTCCACCACGGCGGGCTGCGGGGGGGGCGGGCCGGGGGGCGCGCCCGGGGGGGGCGGCGGCCCGAGAACCCCGGAGTACGTACACTCGTCGCCGAGGGCGTCATCGTCGAACTCGAAGACGGGAAGCTCGATGGGGGGGCGGGGGTCGCGGGCGGCCATCCGGTCGGTGTCGAGCACGGCTGCGAGCGAGTTCGCCGCGGCGATGCGCTTGGTCCACGGCTCGATGCCGTGCCGCTCGCACACGAACTTCAACCAGCTGGTGTGGTCGAACTGGGTGCTCACCGCGCCCTGCTTCACGTAGGGACCGATCGCCAGGCCGGGGATGCGGAAGCCGAGCTGGTCGAAACCCTCGGTGACGTAGTCGTCGTCGGTCTTGGGCGGCGGCACGTGGTCAAAGAAGCCCCCGTGTTCATCGTAGGTGATGAGCAGCAGACAGTTGTTCCACTGCGGCGACCGCGAGAGCGCCTTGTAGACGACGGCGAGGAACTCTTGCCCGAGCCCGACGTGGTGGGGGGGATGGTCGTCGTTGAAGGCGAAGCCGGGCTCCACCCACACCACGGGCGGCAGCGTGCCGGCTTCGGCCTCCCGCACGAAGTCTTCGATGTAGCGGAGCCGGGTGACGTTCAGGCCCTCGCGGATCAGCATGAGGAAGGGCAGGTCGGAGTAGTAGTACTGGTTCTCGACCCCGGCCTCGTTGAGCTTCGCCCACACGTTGGGGATGTCGTAGCTGCCGTCGGGCGGCCAATCGTTGCCGGTCATGCCCAGCGAAGTGCCACAGTGGCCGTAGAAGCGATTGGGCCACGTGGAGCTCATCACCGAACAGAAGTATTGGTCCAACACCGCGTACTCATCGGCCAGCGCCCAAGAGATCGGGAGGTCGGTGCGGGCCTGCACCTGCATCACGCCGGGGCCGCCGTAGCGCGTAACGAACCCGTCGTTGGCGCCGCTGTTGAACTGCGCGTGCCCGGAGTCCCAGCTGTGCGGCGGGTCGTCGAGGCACCCGACGTCGTTGGGGTAGACGTACACCGGATTGCCGTCGGCGTCGGGGTTCGACATCTCCGCCGTGGCGCCATCCACATCGGTGCGGCCCTCGAACAGGGTGAGCCCGCCGAGCATGTGGTCGAAGGAGCGGTTCTCCATCATCACCACGATGATGGTGTCGATCGCGGCGGGGCCGAGATCGCCGGCGCTGTCGGCGTCGTCGGTCTTGCAGGCCTGCGTACTGGCGGCGCCCGCCAGCGCTCCGGCGCCCGCCAAAACTTCGCGACGGGTCACCCGCATGGGGCTAGTTCTCGAGGTCCGCCGCGCTGCGCGGCTCCACCAGGTACTGGGGCACGTCGTCGTAGCTGGTGTAGAACAACGGCCCGGTCACAGACGACCACGCCGTGCCCTCTTCCGCGCTGAAGTTGTAGAACAGGTTGTCCACGTACACGCCTGCGTCGGTCAGGACGGTCCCGTATTCGTCCACAGCCGTCACCGCGGTGACGTTCTCGATGCGAACCAGCGCCGATTGCCATTGCAGCCAGTCCGTCTCGTCGGCCGTGACCACCTGCGGGGTGATCGTGCCCGTGCCCGTAGCCGTGAGGCTTCCGTCGTCGCCTACAAAAATCTCGATCAGGCCAAAGTAGTTGCTCACCGAGCCCGTCACCTCAAACTCGGTGCCGGCTTCGAACGCGGTGTAGCCGCCCGGCGCGAAGAGCACGATGCCGCTGTTGGGACCGCCCGCCGGGTCTTGCGCGAAGATGTACGTGCGGTCGTCGTCCTCGCCGAAGCTCGGCGCGCTCGACACGAGGCCCGTGAGGTGCACCGGTCCGCAGACCTGCCCCGCGCGGACCGCGAAAACATCGGACTCCAGAGCGGCGCCGTCGGTGTACTGGCCGAGGTCGCTCTCGGTGCGGTTGTTCACCGACCAGACCTCGTAGGAGTAGAAGACGATGCCGGTCACACTCTCGAAGTGGCCGCGGCAGTCGTAGTCGTTGTAGACAAAACCGTCGTCGAGGCCGACGCCCGCGCTCAGCGTGCCGGTGCCGAACTCGCTCACGGCATCGACGGTCTGGTCTTGGAGGGTGACGGGCACGCTCTCCCAGGCATCCCAGTCCACCCCGGCGCCATCGCCGAGGTCGGCGGGGGCGGGGAGCGTGCCGGCCCCGGTGACGGTGATCGACGAGGCATCGCCCACCACCAGCTCGGTCCACCCGAAGTACTCCGAAACCTTGCCGGAGATCGTGACTTCGTCGCCCTCCGCGACCGTGAGCTCACTCCCGAACTGCCCCTGGCTCCACACGTACAGCCCGCTGCGTTCGCCGCCCGCCGGATCCTGCACAAAGAAGCCGTCGCTGCGCCCGGAGTCGCTATCCGCACGAGTGAGCGGGGAAGACACGAGCGCCCCCGTGATCGTGACCGTCTGGCCGTCCGCCACGCGACCCTCACGCACGTCGAAAATCGTGGCCCCTGTGCCCCCGCCGCCGCCGGCAGTGTCGCCGGAGTCGGACCCATCGTCCTTCTGAACGGGGTCGAGACAGGCAATGACGGTGAGAAGAGCGAACATCTGCAACTCCGGGTTAGCTGGCGGCGCTGTCTACACGGGGATGCGGCTGGTGACAAGTGAAGTTCCTGCGCTCGCCGTGACCGGCCTGTCGCGCTTTTACGGCAAACGGGCCGCCGTCCATCGTTTGGAGCTGCAGGTTCAGCGCGGCGACCTCTACGGGTTCCTAGGGCCGAACGGCGCCGGCAAAACCACCGCGATCCGTGCGATTCTGGGCTTGATCGCCCGCAGTGAGGGCACCGTGGAGGTGTTCGGCGAGCGCGACATCGTGCGCCAACGAACGGAGATCGGCGCGATGGTCGAGACTCCCACGTTCAACGACTGGCTCTCCGGCCGACAGAACCTGCGCATCGCGGCGGCCTACGCGGGTCGGGGCACCGCCGCCGACATCGAGGAGGCGTTGGAGCGGGTGGGCCTGTTGGCACGGGGCGGCGAGCGCGTTCGCAGCTACTCCCTCGGCATGCGGCAGCGCCTCGGGATCGCTCGGGCCCTGCTCGGCCGGCCGAAGCTGCTCGTGCTCGACGAGCCCACCAACGGCCTCGACCCGCGCGGAATGCGCGAGGTGCGCGACCTGCTGGTCGAGCTGGTGCGCCGCGACGGCTGCACCGTTTTCGTGAGCTCCCACCTGCTGAGTGAAGTGGAAGCCATGTGCAATCGTGTGGGCATCCTCGACCGCGGAGTGCTGAAAGCCGAAGGCACGATGGCGCAGCTCATCCGGCAGTTGGGCGCGCGCACCGTGATCGAAGTGGGCGTGGACGACCGCCCCCGAGCGCTCGAAGTGATCGCCCGCATCGAAGGCGCCACGATCGAAGGGGATGGCGCCGATGGTCGCCTGCTCCTCGCCCTGTCGAGCACCGCGCCCGCCGAGCTCAACCGGGCGCTGGTGCAGGGCGGCGTGGCCGTCTCCTCGCTGGTGCCGCGGGCGGGCTCCTTGGAGGAGCTGTTCCTCTCCGTCACCTCTTCCGAGCCGGGGGTGGCGTGATGCCTCGCCAGTTCCTTGCCATGGTTCGGGTGGAGATGCTGAAGGTCTACACGCGGGGGAGCGGCATCGGCGCTCTCGTGGTGGCCGTGCTGGTGCCGCTGTTCGCGGTGCTGGGCATGAACGCGCTGATGGGCATGCAGGACAGCGCCCAGTTCAACGGCCAGCCGCTGCGGGGCATGTTGCAGTTCGACGTGGTGGCCGTGGGCGGCAAGGCCCTCTGGGCGCGCAACTTCTTCGTACTCCCGCTGCTGCTCTTTCTCGCCACCGGGGCGAGTGTAGCGGGCGAAAACGCCGACCACACGCTCCGCGAGCTGATGGTGCGCCCCGTGCCCCGCTGGAGCATCCTCCTCGCCAAAGCGATCTCGTTGTGGACGCTCTCCGCGGCCACCTTGGCGCTCACCTTCGTGGCCGCGGTGGGCCTCGGCTGGGCGGTCATCGGTGGCCCGGCGATCGATCAATCCGTCGCCGAAGGCAGCGAGTCGCTCCTGCGTCTCTCCCTCGGTTTTGCCGCCAGCTTCGTGAGCGACATGGCGCTGATCGCGATTGGCATGGCCCTCTCGAGCTTCGTCCGTTCGGTGGGGGGCGTCGTGGCGAGCCTGATCCTCCTGCTGCTCGCCGACCGAGTCGTGTGGCTGCTCTTGAAGGGCCTCGGCTTGATCCTTCAGGAAGAGTGGCCCAAGACGGCTGTGAAATGGACGCTCGTGGGCGCCATGGGTTGCTGGGAGAACTGGGAAGGCGCGTTTGAGCCCGGCCAGTTTCTCGCGGTGGGGGTGATCACGTTGGTGGCCACCGCTGTGTCGATGCTGCGCTTCTCGCGCACCGACGTGCCCTGATCAGCCCCGCGAAAACACGAGAGCGAGCCACACGCCGCCGAGCAGCACCGTTGAGGCCGCCACCACGATGAGCGCCTGCCGCCCTCGCGCCGTATCGCGCCACGCGACGGCCGCGGCCAGCGGCAGGAGCGGGCTGAACAGGAGCGAGCCGGCCACGAGGGCGAGGAGCTGAGCGGGCCGGAGAGCAGGGAGTTCGTTCGACGTGCCGAAGAGGAGCCCCTCCGCCGCGCGCAAGCGCGCCGCGGAGGGGCGAAGCGGCTCGCCCCGCTGAATGCGATGTTGCACCTCGGCGAGCTCCGCAGCGCCGAGCATGCGGCGCGAGGCGAGCACCGAGAGCGCTGCCTCGCCCCGATCGGGCAAGTGCTCGCACGCCGGGCAGCGGCCCAAGGGCAGCTCCTTCTCCGCGCCACAGCGCACACAGCAACTATTCACCCGGCGGGCCCGAGAGGAGGATCACCTGCTCTACCGCGGCCTGCTCGGCAGCCACCTGGCCAGCCCACCACGCCGCCCATGCCGGCCCGCTCGGTGCGTCGAGCGCCACGAGCATGTCGGGGCGCCGAAGATGCACCACCCCCACCCACCCCACGGCCGCACGCGCGGCGGCGGGGAGGAACCGCACGGGGATGAGCGCGTTCCCCTCGAGGACAGCGGGCTCGTCGGGGAGTGGGAGCAGGTTCATCACGGCATCGGGGCAGGCCGCGAGGGCTTCCGTGGCCGCCCGAAGGTGGAGTTGCTCCTCCGCCGACCAGCTGCGGGCCGCTTCGCCCCACGCCCCGGGTGGCACCGGGGCGGCCGCGAATCGACCCCTAATGCCCGAAAGGAAGGGCACCAGCCAGGCGGGGCGGTCGGGCCCCGCGACAGGGAACGAAACGCCCCCCACCACAAAGGTGTGTAGGTCCAACGCCACGCTGCCATCACGAACGAGAAGCCCGACCGCAAGCTCGCAGGTAGCCCCCTCCGCCAGCGCCGCCACCAGTCGGAGATCGCGGGCGGCGTGGTGGCGAAGCGTGGCGAACTGCGGCGGATCGAGCCGCAGCCGCGCGCGCACACGCACCAACCCGCCGGCTTCAGGCTCCAAGAGGCCGCTTAGACCCGGAGCGGAAGAAAATCGCGCCCCCGTCGCCCAGGGCTCCCCTTCCAGTTCCACGTCGGAAGCGCCCCAGTCGGCCAGCAGGGCGCGCAGCACCGCCGCATCCACCAACGCGAAGGGCACGTGCAGGGCGTGCCGTAGGGCGCGCCGGGCTTCCCAGCCGAGCGACAGGCGCTCTTCCTGTTCGAAAGCCCAGACGCCGGCCAGCCCGCGAAGTCCGCTCGCCTCGACCGTTTCAATCACCATGATCGCGCCTATCCGACAGCCCCGGCCCGCACCCGCGCGAGCGCCCCTAAAGTATCGCTAGGCACACGCCGATCCGTCGAGCGGGGGCACCTCGATGGACACCGACACTGGCAATCTGTGGCTCACCCGACCCAGCGACATCCACAGCCATCTCGCGTGCGCCGCTGGCGAGCGCCGGTCGGTGACGATCATCGGTGGCGGGGGCACGGCCGAGGGCATTTTTCACCCCCCCGAAGTGAGCGGCCCCACGTTCCAACCGGACAACCGCATCAAGGTGATCCCGCCGCGCCTCGGGGCCAGCGTGAAGGCGGAATACTGCGCTCGCACCGACGCCTATTCCTTCTTCACCCGCCTGATCACGGTGGACGCACGCGGCCGATGGCTCCTGCAGTCTCCCATGGCCGTGGAGCGGTGCGACCGCCGTGTCGGCACCCGCCACGTGGTGGCCGGGGTTTCCGGCTTCTGCTTCCGGCTCAGCACCCACCCCGGTCAGCCGCTCCTCGGGCTCTACGACATCTCCGACCAGGGCATGGCGTTGGTGGCCGACACCCGACGGCACGTTTTCCATCAGGACGAGCGCGTAGTGGGCACGCTGCACATGCCGGGGGTGTTGCCGCTGGAGCTCGTGTTGGAGGTGCGCCACGGCCGCAACTATCCGCGCCAGCCGAACCTCCGGGTTTACGGCACGCGCTTCGCAGACGTGAACCCCGAAATCCAAACGAAGCTCAGCGAGTTCGTGAGGAACTGGCGGCGTGCCACGCCCCGGTGAGGCGTCACCACCGGTAATCGGTTACGATCGCCGACCTCCGGAACTGGCCATGACGCTCCCCACCCGCCTGCTCTGCGCCTCCACCCTTCTTGTGCTTGCCTGCGACAGCGAGGGCGATAGCGACAAAGAGGAGACCGGCGGCGGCTCGGAGACCGCGACCGACACCGCGGACACCGCGGGCGACACGGGTAAGGACACCGACACCGGCTTTGACACGGGCGACACCTCCCAGCCCGTGCTCCCCGACAGCGGCTATTTCGGCCCCCCCATCATCATGGTCTTGGCGGACGACGGCGCGGGGGGCGCAAAGGCCTACCTCGTCGATCCGACCACCAATGTCGCTACGGTGGTGCCGGACCTCTCGGTGAGCAAAACCGCCGTCATGGCCTGCGCCGGCCAGATGATTTGGGCCCTCGACAATCAGGGCGGCAGCGTGACCGACAACGCCTACGGGGTTGAAGGGCGAACCATCGCGATCTCGAAGACGCTCGCCCTCGGGGCCGGGTTCGCCGCTCAGTCCGCCCTCTACAGCGCCTCCACCTACTGGTTCGGCGGGCTGGGCTCCGCCTCGTTGCTCTCGTTCGACGACGCGGGCACCGCCGGCGCTTCGGTCGACCTGAGCTCGCTCGCGGATAGCGACGGCTCCCCCGAAGTCACCCGCCTGCTCAACGCCGAAGGCACGATCGTGGCGATTCTCCGCCGCCAAGACACCACCAAGGGCTCCTACGAGAAGAGCATGGTCGCCAAGATCGACCTGAGCACGCAGACGATCACCTCGAGCGGCACGCTCGCCGGCATGAACGCCGGTCGGACCGCGAGTGGCGTGCCCGGTGGCGTGGCCGTGGAGATGCTGCCGGTGGCGAGCGATGGGGGCGGGATCGAGATGTTCGACCTCACGGCCAACGCCAGCGGCGGCCGAAGCTTGGAGTACGGCGAGGCCGACCGCATCGCTTCCTTCAGCACGGGCAACGACGGTACGTCTTGGGTTGCTCTGCGTGAAGGGGGCACCACCGCGGCGCATCACTACCTTCCCGACGGATCGGAGCTCGACTCCGGCTTTACCGTGGCCCCCACTGTGGATGCCATCGCCGCCGCTCCCGGCTACCTCTACGTCGGCGAGGGCTCCACGCTGGTGCCCTACTCAGGGGATGGCGCCGCCGGGTCGGCGATCGCCATCGGCTCCAAGGTGCTGGCCGTACACTCCTGCCAGCCGCCCTCCCGTCCGCCCGACACGGGCGACACCGCGGTCAGCCCCTGAACGACGCCACGTAGCGTGACACGCCCTCGCGGAACGTCACGCTGGGGCGCCAGCCCAACCAGTCCTGCGCCACCCGAATGTCGGCATGGGTGAGCGGTACGTCGCCCGGTTGCACGGGGAGCCAGGACAGGCGCAACTGCTCGCCGGTGGCTTCCGCAACGGCGCTGAGCAGCTCGGTGAGCGGCACGGGGTTGCCGCCGCCCAGGTTCACAATCCGGAAGCCGTCGGCGCAGTCGAGGCCTAAGAGCAGGCCGGCCACGATGTCGGAAACATAGGTGTAGTCGCGCTGGGAGGTGCCGTCGCCGAAGACGGGGATGGGCTCCCGCTGGCGGGCGAGCCGCACGAAGCGCGCGATGGCCATCCCCGGGCGCTGCCCTGGGCCGTACACGGTGAAGAGCCGCGCGGCCGTGATGTCGAGGCCCGAGGCGGCGCAGAACAGCTCCGCGGACCGCTTGCTGGCGGCGTAGGGCGAGGCGGGACGGTCGGCGGCGTCGGACTCGCGGAAGGGGCCGCCCGCGTTGCCGTACACGCTGCTGCTGCTGGCGAACACCATCCGACGAACGCCCCGGTCGGCCATCGCGCGAAGGAGGGTGAGGCTGCCGCCCACGTTGACCCGGCCGTACGGCTCCGGGTTTTCGATCGACTCCCGCACTCCCGCACGCGCGGCGAGATGGCAGACGGCGTCGATGTCCTGAAGGCATGCCCGCACCACCGCTGGATCGCACACATCGCCCCGTACGAGCTCCGACTGCGGTGGCACCCCCTTCATCGCCGGGTCGTAGGCGTCGTCAAAGTTGTCGAGCACGCGCACCTGATCGCCCCGCGCGAGGAGGGTGCGGCACAGGTGCTGCCCGATGAAGCCCGCACCCCCAGTCACGAGCACGTTCACGGCTACTCGAGCGTGCGAAAGCGGTCGAGAAGTCTGGACTGGCGGCTGCGCAGGCTCAGTTCACGGCCATCGTAGAAGGCACGCGACATGCGCGTGCGGGGCTCGATGGGATCGCCTTGCGCCACCACGAAGGTGGCCGCTCGCCCCGCGACCAGCGCGCCGATCGGGAGGTCCCACACCCTCGCCGCGTGGAAACCGCAGGCCGCCCGAATGGCCGCGCCGTACGGCAGCCCCGCCGCCACCGCTACCACCGCTTCCGTGGGCAGCTCTCGCAGATTGTGGGGATCGCCCGCCCGGAGCACGATCGGCACCCCCGCGGCGTGCAGGAGGGCGGCGTTCTCGTACCGCGCGTGAAGCGTGTCCCAACCGGAGGGCTGGGTGGTGACCGGCCCCAAGAGCACGGTAGTGCCACTGTCGGCGAGCTCCCGCGCCACGAGACTTCCCTCCGCGCAGCCGGCCAGCACCGCCTTCAACTGGTACTCGGCCGCCAAGGCAAGGGCGGCCACGATGTCATCGGCCCGGTCGGCCGCCAGAATCACCCGCAGCTCACCGGAACGCACCGCGCGCCACGCCTTCTGCGTGCGCGTGAGCACCTCAGGCTCGGGCTCCTCCCCCTTCTTCGGCTTCCTCGCCTTGGGGTCGGGCGGCTCCGGGGGCGCGTTGGCATCGAGCAGCTCGCGCAATTTCCACACGAGCCCCATGCGCGAGCTGGCCTGATTCGCCCGGTCGCCGGTATCCGCGTGGCCGAAGTTCACCACCACGCCGGCGCCGCTGAGCATCGTGGCTTCGGCAACGCGGCTGCCCGCGAACCGCATCCACGCCGCCTGCCCCCCGACGAGGCCGCCACTGGGCATCACCAAGCCGCCTAAGACGCCCTGCCGGCGGGCAACGGGGATCAGCTCGCTGAGCGGGTTGTAGCTGTCTTCCACCCGCACGGCGGGCACGGCTCCGTCGCTCCCCTCGCTCTCGTCGTGAGTGGCCGACTCGAGGTCGATCTCCCAGAGCCCGAGCCCGCTCCCGCCGTCGAAGAAGCCCGGGAAAATCGTGGCGCCTCCGAGGTCGGTCCCCACCGTCACCCCCGGGCCGATCTCCACGATCTTGCCGCCCTCCACGCGGATTCCTCCGGTCAGCTCGCTGCCGTCTCCGACGAGGATTCGTGCGTTCCGTAGGGAGAACGAAGTCGGCGCCCCGTCGAGGTAGCCTCCGAGGTCGGCAGGGAACATATCGGGAGCGCTGGCCGGAGGCGGAGAGGTGAAGGTGCCGCCACTCGTGGAAACAGCCGCGGGAAAGGCGGCGTTCGCCAAGGCGGGAACCCCGGCGAGGCCGGCGGCGGCGGCCGCCAGAAGGGAGCGGCGGCTAACGTCGGCCATCGGGGGTGCCCTCCTTGGCCCGGTCGTACACCAGCTGGCCGTCGATCCACGTATGGGTGACCCGGGCCGTACCCTCCAGAGGGTACTTGTCGAACAGCGCCAGATCGGCCTGCTTCCCGACTTCGATGCTCCCCACGAGGCGGTCGACGCCGAGAAGGCGGGCCCCGTCGAGGGTGATGCTCTCAAGGGCGTCAGCCTCCGTCATGCCGTAGCGCACCATCTTGGCGGCTTCGATGTTGAAACGCTGGATGTGGCTCGCGCTGTCGCTGTGGGTGGCCACCGGCACGCCCGCGCTGCTCACGAGCGCCGGGCCTTCCGGGAGGCCGTCGAACGCCTCCTGCTTGAACCCCCACCAGTCGGGCCACGTGGCCACGCCGGTGCCGTGCGCGGCGAGCAGATCGCGCACCTTGTAGGTGTCCAGAGCGTGGTGGATGGTCACGATCCGAAAGCCAAACTCGTCGGCCACGCGGAACCAGTCGGCGATGTCGTGGCTGCGGTAGCAGTGCAGGTTCACCCGCACCTTGCCGGCGAGTACGTCGGCGAGCACGTCGAGATCAAGGTCGCGGGGCGGTGGGGCCTTGCCGGCACGGGCGGAGGCGTACTCGCCGGCGCGGATGAACTCCTGCCGGAGCAGCGCGATTTCCCCCATGCGCGTCTGCACCGCGTCTTCGTCGGTTTCTCCGCCGTACACCCGCTTGGGATTCTCGCCGCACGCCATTTTGATCGAGCGCGGGGCCTCGGGGAAGCTCATGCCGTCCACAGTGCGGGCGGGGCGCAACTTCAGCACGACGGCCTGCCCCCCGATGAGGTTCGCCGAGCCGGGCAACACCTGAATCGTCGTGATTCCGCCGGCCCGAGCGCGAGGGATGGCCGGATCTTCCGGGTCGAAGCTGTCGCGCACGTACACCCGCGGCGTGAACGGCTCCACGGCCTCGTTGCCATCGGAAGTACCGTCACCACCCGGCCAGGGGTACACGCCCATGTGCGAGTGGAGATCGATGAGTCCGGGCATCAAAAACTGACCGGTCGCATCGACCGTGGGGATTCCCACCGGCACCACCCCGCCCACTTGCCGGATGAGGCCGTTCTCCACGACGACGGCGGCATCCGGCAGCGCGGGGCCACTCACCGTCAGGACGGTGGCGTGAAGGATGGCGAAGGCAGTCGCGGTCGGGCTGGGCACGGGGCGGCAAAGTAGCATGGAGGGGGGCACCGCGGGGGGCGCGGGGGCTGTCGCAACGTCGGCGGGGCGTGTCGAGCGATGACCGAGATTCGATGACCGAGATTCGATGACCGAGATTCGATGACCGAGATTCGATGACCGGTGTCTGTTCAACCATGAGAATCTCGATGTTTACCGCCTCGCGCTCGAGGTCGCTCGCGGCTGTCCGGCGCTGCGGATCGCCACGGGGAGGGCGGCACTGCGAGATCAACTCCAGCGCGCTGCGGATTCGGTGGTACTCAACATCGGGTTGGCGCGATGCTGCGGGGACTCGTTCGGTAGCCGCGTTCGCGTCCGGCTCGGGTGGGCACTGGCTGTTCCCGCGAGGGACGTCGATGCGGCTCGCCGCGCAGGACGCGGCGCCGAGGGGGCGAAGGTCCCTTACCCGTCGGCGGCCGGCTGATGGGTCGCGTGAGAAAAATCCGAGTTGGCGCCGGGGCCTGCCGCAGATGGCCGGCTGCTGCGGCTCACCTTGGTAGCAGATCCGAGGCCAAGCGCGTTCAGCCCGCGGCAAGGAACCCGCGCAAATGTTCTGCCACCGCCTCCGGCGCCTCCAAGGGCAGCATGTGCCCGGCGCCGGGTACGACCACCGCGCGCAGATCGGGGATGGTCGCCTCGAGCCGCGCCACGTCGTCGGCCGCGAAGGGGCCGTGTTCCGGGCGAATCGAGAGCACGGGGCAACGGATCGCCTCGAGGAAACGTTGGTGCTGGTCCTGGCGGTACGGCACGGCGGAACGCGAGCGATGGCGGGGGTCGTAGGCCCATACGACACCGCCAGGCACGGGGCGGGTGCCCCGCGCCGCGAGCTCGAGCGCGAAGGCGTCGTCCAGACGCGCCCAGGTGCGCTTGAGCCGCCCGGCGGCCTCCTCCACGGAGGCCATCGGGCGCGGCTCGCGCGGGGCGCGTGCGGCATCGAGGAACTCGATCATCCGGGTGCGAGCCCCGGGGCCTCCGTCGGCAAGGCCGAGGCCGTCCACCACGGCGAGGCGCTCCACCCGCTCCGGCCGGGCGCCCGCATACAACGACGCCAGCGTGCCCCCCATGGAGTGCCCCACGAGGCGAACGCGACCGCCGAGCTGGTCGACGAGGGCGTCGAGGTCGGCCACGTATTCGGCGAAGTGGTAGGTCTCCGCAGGGCCAACCCACGCGCTGAGACCGTGCCCGCGGAGGTCGAGGGCGATGCAGCCTTCCCCCAGCAACCGGGCCACCCGATCCCAACTTCCGGCGTGGTCCAGAAAACCGTGAAGCAGGACCAGCGGAGCGGGGCCGGGATGGCCCCAGCGCAGCCCCCCGAATGACTGCTCACGCAGTGTCCATGCACACTCGACGGGAGCGACCATGGGGTCAGCCTATCCGTCCATGTCGAAAACCGGTGAGGATGCACGCCCCCCCGATCGGTGGGCACGGCGCCTAGGCATTGCCGCAGCGCGAGGCTTCGTTGCTCCTCTCCCTGCTGTTCGCCTGCGATGTCGCACCCGACAGCTCGGAGGGCCCCGGCGTGCCCGCGGCCTCCGATTGCGTGGTCGAGGACGGCCTCGTCGGCGACCTCAAGGTCGTCGTGACAGCGATGCCCACCGTGCTTCGAGCAACATGGACGCTGGACGGAAGCCAGCAGGGCAGCCTCCGCTTCGTCGACAGCACGGGCCGCTGGGCGCTGAACGCGCCGGGCGAAGGCCTCATGGTGGGGCTCTTGCCCAGCCGTGAGGTTTCTTACCAGGTCGTGCACGAAGCGGAAGGCGAAAGGCGCTGCACCCCGGTCTTCACCGCAGAGACCGGCGAGCTCGACGTGCCCTCCCTGGAAGTCCAAGGCGCCCTGTCGCCCGGGTACACGGTCACCCCCATCGTCGGCATCACCTCCACGGCCGTGATCCTCGACTCGCAGGGGCAGGTGGTGTGGGCGCTGGAGATCGACGCCCCAGCGGAGACACCCATGATCCGGGCCCGGCTGGGGCTCGACCGCGCCAGTGTACTCTACCACACCCGCTCAAGCGCGCCCGACGAGGGCGAGGTGGTGCGCGTCGGGCTCGACGGCGAGGTGATCTCCCGCTTCCCCGTGCCCGGCATCGAAGTGGACTTCGACGAGCTCGAGGATGGCCGGGTGGCGGCGCTCGACACGGAGATGCGCAAGTACAGCGACGGGCAGGTGTTGCGGGGCGACCGACTGGTGATCGCCGACGGCACTGACGTCACCGTGCTGTGGCAGGTGCTCGACGCCCTCGGGCCCGACCTGAGCTACGAAGTGGTCACGCCGAGCGGGCAGATGGCCTTCGAGGACTTCGCCCACAGCAACGGGCTCGACTACGACGGCAGCGGCTATCTCGTGACGCTCGGCGACCTCGACGGCGTGGCGCGCGTGGGCCTCGACGGTAGCACCGAGTGGGTGCTCGGCTCGCCCTACTCCACCCTCGCAACGCCCGAGGGCTCGATGGTGCTCCCCCACAGCGCGGTGCCAGTGCCGGGTGGAGTGCTCGTCTTCAATCGGGGCAGCGACACGAACGAGCCGACAAGCTGTGCAAATGCCACCGAATTCACGCTCAATGAAGCCGCGGGCACCGCGGAAGTGGCGTGGACCGAGTCGTCCGATTCCTGTCTGGTCATCGCCTTCCTCGGCAACGCCCAGCGCCTGCCGGGCGGCGAAACCCTGATGGACTACGCCTCAGGGGGCCGACTTCAGCAGGTAGCCGTGGACGGCAGCACGATGTTCGAGGCGAACCTTACAGCAGGGAATATCTTCGGCGTTGCCACGCATGTAGGCGAGTTGGCGGCCCCGATCGGGGACTGACCCGCCGCCTGCCGCCTCAAGCTTTTCGGGAGGTGACCGATGCGCCCGCATGCTGCTTCTCGTTGCGCTCGCTCGGGCGTCCACTTCTGACGCCTCGTTCGCCGCGGATGCTGGAGATTGGGAGGGCGGTTCCGTCGAGGAAGGCGTGCTGCGCCTCGATGACACTTCGGCCGTGCTCAACGTGGGTGAGGTGACCAGCTTCGTGTTCACCGCGAGGATGCGCCTCGCGGCCGGCGAGGGGTTCACCGTGAGGCTGGGAGACGCCTGCACCTTCACCGCCGAGTACACCGGTGCCGAGGAAATTGGCTTCGGCGGGAGTTCCCAACCATTCCCGGTGGCAGAGCTCGCGTTCCTTCCGGGCTCCTCTCCCGTGCTCAACGGGTCGGGTGCCGATGAAACCGGCGGCGTGGGCGATCCCGAAGTAGTGTACTTCAACGGGACATGGTGGATGTTTTACACCGCCTTCGACACCAGCCTCGGCCCCTCGGTGCACGCCGCCACGTCGACCGATCTGACGAACTGGACTCGTTCCAGCGCCACGGTCCTTGCCGGCGCATCGCAGCCCTCCGCGGAGGTCGTGGCCGGCGAGTTGGTGCTTCTCTACGGTTCCGGCGGCCAACTGTGGCGCACCAGCTCGCCCGACGGCCTGAGCTTCTCCTTTCCCACCGTCGCCCTCTCCCCCGGCACCGGCTTCGATGCCAGCGGCCTCGGCCACCCCTCGGTGCTCGCGGAGGAGGGCGCCTGGCGCCTTTGGTACAGCGTCCCGGCCACCGGAGCGTCGGGGAGCGCCACGAGCAGCGACGGCACGGTGTTCACACGCGACGCCGAGCTGAGCGTGGACAACGGGAGGCTCTTCGGTGTGGACGTAGAAGTTGCGGCGCTGGGCTTCGAAGGCGTGTACACGTTGCTCGACAGCATCGGGTTCGCCGTCGGGGGCGAGGACCCCCACTTCGCGGACGCCGGAACGGACCTGCGCCCCCTCCTCTCCATGAACGACACCGCCTGGAGCGAGGGCGGCTTCGGCACCGCGGGCATGGTGCGCGACGGGAACGCCCTCGCCCTCTTCGTGGACGCCTCGCACGAAAATACGCAGGTCATCGGCCAGGTGACCAGTTCGCCCCTTCCGGGCACCTTCGCTACCCTCACTGTGAACTGGGACGGCGCGCAGGCCGAAGCCTCTTGGGGCGGCGGTCCGGTGATGACGTGTGCGATGACGGAGTTCGTCGAGATCACCGTCACCGCCAACGGCCTCGCCGAGCTCGACGAAACCAGCCTGACCTTCGAAGGCACGGGCACCGGCGACACCGGCGACACCGCCGAGCCGGTTGACAGCGGCACCGATACCGCCGCCGGCGACGACAGCGGCGCGGGGGTCATCGACACCGGGCCTACCGGGCTCAACGCCGGCGAATGGCTCGGGGAGCCGGGCGGCTGCGGCTGCTCCTCCGCCCCGGCGCGCCACGCCCTCCCCCTCGTACTTCTCCCCCTACTCCTGCAGGTTGCGCGACGTCGCACCGCGAGGCCGGCATGATCCTGCTCCTGATTGCACGCGGGGCCTCCGCGGCCACGCTCACCGTCGGCGTCGACGCCGCCACCATTCAAGGGGCGATCGACCTCGCCGCAGACGGCGACACCATCGACGTTCCCGCGGGGACCTGGGCCGAGGCGATCGACTTCGGAAGCAAGTCGCTCACGGTGCGCGGCGCAGGCGCGGGTAGCACCATTCTGTCGCCTGGCTCCCCCGACGACGTCGTCACGATCGCGAGTGGCCGGGCGTGTTGGCTCGAAGACCTCGAGCTCCAACCCTTCGGCGCGCGCGGAGTGGTGCTGGAGCGAGGAGAGCTGCATCTGTCGGCCGTGAACGTGGTGTCGGCAGGCACGGCCACCAGCCGAGGCGGCGCCTTCTACGTGGATGGCGGCGAGCTCGTGCTCGACGACGTGACCGTGACCGGCGCGACGGCCGCCTACGGTGCGGCGATCTACGTCACCGGAGGCGGAGTGGTCCAGGCCTCCACCCTGCGCATCGAGAGCGGAACGGCCACGTACGGCGGCGCCATTTACGCCGACGACGGGTCCAGCCTCGACTTCCTCGACGTCGTCGCGAATGGCCCCTCCGCCACCTCGCACGGCGGCTTCGCCTACCTCGACAACGCCTCCTTCGTGGGCGATGCCGTGGAAGTGGTAAACCCCACCGGGCGCAACACCTCGGGGGTGGGCTTCTACCTCACCGATCACAGCAGCCTCACCCTGACCACCAGCTCGATTTCGGGCGCCGTAGCGAGCGGCCGGAGCGGCGGCTACGACGGCGGCGCCATCGCGCTCGTCGACGGCAGCGGCGCAGACCTCCAGGGCGTGGAGTTCTCCGACAATCTGGCCTACGGCGGCGGCGCGCTCGCAGTGGGCGACGGCGCCACGGCCCGCCTCATCGGCGTGCGCTTCGCCGACAACGAGAGCAGTGCCGGGGGCGGGGCGGTTTCGCTCAGCGGCAGCGCCTCCGTGGACTGCGACGCCTGCGTATTCACGCGCAACGTTGGCGCAGACGGCGGCGCCGTGGACGTGGGGACCGGCTCAACCTTCGTCGATGTGGGCGGGAAGTACACCGACAATGAAGCCACCGCCGACGGCGGTGCGGTTTCGGTGACGGGAACGGGCAGCTACAGCGCAGAGACCGCCACCTTCGACGGCAACGACGCCGGGAGCGACGGCGGCGCGATCGGCGGCGAGGGCTCCCTCGACCTTACGGAGTGTGCCTTCTCCGGAAACGTGTCGATTGGGGGGGACGGCGGCGCGATCGGCGCGGGAGACGGGCTCACCGTGAGCGGCGCAACCTTCTCCGACAACGAAGCCCGCCTCGGGAACGGCGGTGCCATCTGGGTGGGCGGCAGCGCCACCATCGAAGAGTCGCGCTTCACCGGCAACGCGGCCGACGAGTCAGGCGGCGCCGTGTGGGCGCAGGGCGGCGCCGAGCTCAGCGTGTTCGAGGGCAGCTTCTTCCGCAACGTAGCCGGGGCGTACGCCGGAGCGGTCGGCGCCAGCGGCGTGCCCACCGTGGCGGTGGCGCGGGCCTACATTCATGGCAACACCGCCAAGTACGGCGGCGGGCTCGCGCTCGACGACGTGAGCGGTTCGGGCAGCGTGACCAACAACCGCATCACCGACAACGAAGCGAGCGTGGATGGCGGCGGCGCTTGGCTGAACGGAACCGTGGAGATCGAGCTGGTGAACAACAGCTTCGCCGGCAACGACGGAGCCCGCAACGGGGGCCACCTCTACACGGAGACCACGCTCTCGGTCGTGAACAACCTCTTCGTCGAGGGCCTGGACGGCGGCGGAGCCTACGGCACCGCGGCTTCGACGGACCTGTACAACAACCTCGTGTGGGACAACGCCGGCAGCGACTGGGTGGGCTGGAGCGACCCCACCGGCACCAGCGGCAACCTCAACGTCGATCCCGAATTCGTGGCGTATACGCCCGACGGCGACGAGACCGACGACAGCCTCTACCTCCAGGCCGGCAGCCCTGCGATCGACGCGGGCTACGCGGCCATCATCGACCTCGACGGCTCCCCCTCCGACATCGGCGCCTACGGCGGGCCCGACGCCGACGTGGCCGACCGCGACGGCGACGGCTTTTACGACAACGTGGACTGTGACGACGACAACAGCGCCATCAGCCCGGTGCAAGCCGAGGTGGCCTACGACGGCGTGGACCAGGACTGCGACGGCTCCGACCTCGTGGACATCGACGGCGACGGCCACGTGGCCACGATTGCCGGGGGCGACGACTGCGACGACACGGCGTTCGCCGTGAACCCGGACGCCGTGGAGGTGTGGTACGACGGGGTGGATCAGGACTGCTCGGGCGGCAGCGACTACGATCAGGACGGTGACCTGCACGACGCGGCCTTCGTCGACGGCGGCGACGACTGCGACGACGAGGACCTCACGGTACACGGCGGCGCTGTGGAGGTGTGGTACGACGGCGTGGACCAGAACTGCGACGGCCGGAACGACTACGATCGTGACCGTGACGGCTTCATCTCCAGCGACTACGGCGGCAGCGACTGCGACGATTTCAACGCCGCGCGCCACCCCGGAAACGCCGAGATCCCCTACGACACGATCGACCAGGACTGCGACGGCAGCGATCTCATCGACGTAGACGGCGATGGCTGGGTGGCCGTAGAGGCCGGCGGCGCCGACTGCAACGACGCGCAAGCCACGGTGTACCCGGGCGCCTATGAGGACCCGACCGACGGCTTCGACACCGACTGCGACGGATTTTCCGAGTGGGATCGGGACGGCGACGGCTGGGACGATGTGGTGTACGGCGGCGGCGACTGCAACGACTTCGATGCGGCCGTGAACCCCGAGGCCGAAGAGATTTGGTACGACGGCGTGGATCAGAACTGCGACGGGCGAGACGACGACCAGGACGACGACGGGTACCCGATCGGCGAAGACTGCGACGACGAGAACCCCGCGACCTACCCCGGCGCCTACGAACGCGTGGACGGCGAGGACAACGACTGCGACGGGTACACCGAGCACGACGACCGCGACGGCGACACCCTCACCGACTTGCAGGAGTGGATCGTGGGCTGCAACCCGGAGGACCCCGACACCGATGGCGACGGCGTGGACGACGCCACCGAGTACCATGACGGGCCCGACCACGACGGCGACTTTGTGCCCGACTGCGGCGACACCGACGACGACGACGACGGCATCGCCTCGCGCATCGAGAACCTCACCGACACCGACGACGACGGGAGCTTCGATACCGACGTGGACGGCGACGGCGAGCGCAACAGCTGGGACCTCGACAGCGATGGCGACGGCCTCACCGACGCGGACGAAGGTACCGTTGACCTCGACTACGACGGGGTGGGCGACTGGCTTGACTACCAGGGCGACTTCGCCGGCGGCGGCTGTGGGGCGGACTGGGCTGGCGCCGCGCTCCTTCCGGGCCTCGTGTTCACGCTGCGGCGGCGCCGGACCGGCGCGGAGACACGCTGATGTTCCTTCTTCTTGCGGCCCACTCCGCCTTGGCCCTCGACGCGCACGGGTACGAGCTCCTCGGCACCTCGGGGAACCCCCACAGCTTCGCCCGCGTGGGCTCCGCGTACGCGCAGCGCTCCGGCTCGTGGGACACGCTCCTCGGTTTTGACTACGCCGAAAACCCTCTCGCCGAGGCCTTTCCCTGGGGCCGCGAGTCGGTCATCTCCTCGCTCGGCACCATCTACCTCGGCGGCGGATACAGCTTCGGCGGCCTTAGGGTAGACGGCGCCCTGCCCATCCACGCGATGGGCGAAGACCAGACGGGCAGCTTCGTGGCGCCCGGAGACGCGCGACTGGGCGTACTCGTGCCCACCTTCGGCGAGGAGGCCCTGCGGCCGGCCATGGGCGTGCAGGCCAACATTTGGTTGCCCACCGGCGACGAGACCCACCACGTGGGCGGCCTCGGTCCCCGCGCGAGCGCGGCAGTCGTTCTGGAGAAGGAGCTCGGCAACATCGGTCTGGTAGCGATGGTGGGCGCCGAGGTGGGCTTTCCCGAGACCGACCGCAACCTCGTGGCGGGGGTTGGCCCCATGTTGGGCCTCGGCGGGCGCTATCACCTGACCGACGCCGCCAGCGCGGCGTTGGAGATCACCTCGCAGTCCGACGTGGGCGGCGAAACGTGGCCGGTCGAGGCGACCGTGAGCGGCCGATACCGGCTGCCTCAGGGCGCGTGGGCGTCGGTGGGCGCCGCAGCCGGCCTCTCCGAAGGTGTGGGGGCGGCCAGCTTCCGCGCGATCGTGAGCGTGGGCTGGACGTACACCAAGCCCGACCCGCCGCCGCCGCCTCTCGCGGTGGACCCGAACCTAGACACCGACGGCGACGGCATCCGCGATGTGGTCGACCGCTGCGACGACATGGCCGAAACCTTCGACGGCTTTGCCGACGACGACGGCTGCCCCGAATTCGACGGCGACCAGGACGGCGTAGAGTTCGCTCGCGACGCCTGCCCTCGTGACGCGATCCACCCCGAGCAGGACCCCCGTTACAGCGACGGCTGCCCCAAGGTGGCCGAGTTTGCCGGCGACCGCATCGTGATCACCCAGGCGATCTTCTTCGCCGAAGGCCGCGCGGAGCTCATGGCCAGCGCCACGCCCGTGCTCGAAGCCGTGCTCGCGGTGATGAACGAACACCCCGAAATTGCGTACTACCTCGTAGAAGGCCACACCAACCGGAACGGGGGCGACGCCTTCAACCTGCGACTCTCCGACGCCCGCGCCTTCTCCGTGATGACCTGGCTGGGGCAGCGCGGCATGCCGAGCGGCAGACTGCTCAGCAAGGGCTTCGGCGAGGCACGGCCGTTGGTGGAGCCCGACGACCCCGATGCGGGAGCGGTGAACCGCCGCGTAGAGTTCCGAGTGGCCGCCGTGGAGGAGCTGCCGAAGGATGCGCGACGGCTGGAGGTTCCGAGCGACGTGCGCGAGAAGTAGGCGCGGTCAGGCGCGGGTGCGCGCCGGCTGCTTCAGCTTCAGGATCGCCACAAACTCCCGCTCCATCATCTTCAGGTGGTCGAGCACGACGGTGAGGTTGCGGCCGTTCTGACCGTCCGCCCCGCGGTCGGCGCCCAAGGCGCTCATGCTGCGGGCGATCTCGTGCATGCCCTCGCAGAGGTCGGCCAGCACGTTCAGGTCGCGGCCCTCACGGCCCTTGCCGGCGTACTCCGCGCGGTAGCGGGCGATCAGCTTGTTCGCGTCGTCGCCGTGCATCCCCACCAGCTGCGCCGTGGGCGTGTTGGTGCGGGCCTCCGCGATCTTGGCGAGCTCTTCGCCATGATGGCGAACCCGGTCAGCCACCTTGTTGATGTTCTCCGCGTGCGTAGCCGAAGTGACCCCGGCGCCACGGGTGGACTCCATGCCCGCCTGGATGGCCTGGAGCTCGGCGATCATGCGGCTCAAGCCGCCGGAGCCACGACTGGCACGCGGGCGGCCCTCAAAGTGGAGGCGCCACAGGGCGAACTGCCGGTTGGCGCGGCTGGCGAGCGCGCCCACGCGATCGGCCGGCGCGAGCGCGGCCTGCGCCTTCTTCACCTCACCCACTTCCGCTCGGAAGAGGTCTGCGTGCTTCTTCAACTGCGGAACCTGCTCAAGGAGGCGGGGCTCCCCAAGGCGGCCGGCGGTCGCGGCGACCTCCGTGTGGGCAGCGGCCTGCTCGGTAGCCAGCTCGTCGAGCAGCGCCACATCGCGGGTGAGGCGGGACTGACCCGCGAAGTCGCGCGCGTACCGCTGGAAACGGAGGTCGCTCCACTCCACGAGGCGCCACGCAGCCACGGCCTCGGCGCCGCCAGCCTGAATCTGCGCGATGTTCTCGCGCTCCGTGCGGTAGAGCGCCAGACGCTCCTCTACTTGGCTCCGCAAGGTGAGCGACTGACCCAGAGTCGGGAGGAAGGCCGCCGTGTCGTGGATGAGCGTGTCGAGCACAGAGAGGTCGCGGGTGGCGCGAGATCGGCCCACGAAGCCCTTGCGGTAACGGTCGTGGAGCGTGGTGGCCTCTTCGGCCAAGGGGGTTGCCATCGGGGGTTCCGGGTGTGGACGCGCGCTTATCGTCGCGGCGGCGCGGCGTCCCGCCCGCGCGTTATCGACGCGCGTGGCTCGCGCCCTCGTCACCGCAACCTGCGTCTGTCTCTCCGCCTGTGCAGAGATCGGAGCGGTCGACGCAGTAGCGGACGAGCGGCTCCCCAACGTCGTTCATCTCACGTGGAACCTGCTCGCCCCCGCCGGCGAGCACTGGGTGGAGTACGGGCTCGACGGTGCCTTCGACCAGCAATCCCCCCGCGAGCCCTCGGGGAACACCGCTACGATGCTCGGCCTCAAGTCGGGCCGTGAGTACAGCTTCCGCGTCGTCGTCGAGACTCCCGCCGGCGCACGGATCGAGTCGGAGTCCGGTGCTTTGCAGGTGGCCGCAGCCCCAGCGGAGTTGCCCACGTTCACGGTCGGCGAGGACGACCGCGCCGCGCAGCAAGCCGGCGGGGTGGTGCTCACCAGCCTGCTGCAGGACGGCGACGCCTGGGTGGTCGTGATCGACCGCGACGGCGACTACGTGTGGAGTGTCCGCGCCGACGAACAGATCAACATCCCCGGCGTTCGACTCGACAACGCCTCCACCGGGGTGGTGTACACGCAGAACGCCCGGAAGGGCAGCGGCAACGAAGCCGTGAGCGGCATCGTGCACCAGCCCTTCAACGGCAGCCCCCGCACCCTCACCGCTACCGAAGATGCCCACCACGACGCGCTCCAACTCCCCGACGGGCGCATCGCCTTCCTGCGCGAATATACCGAGCCCGACGTGGTCCTCGAAGACGGCGAGACCGTAGACCTCGGGGTGGACGCCGTCGCACTCGCCGAGGAGGGGTTGCTCGACGCCCGGGCGGCCGACACCATCTTCGACTTCAAGGCCCATTACCCGGAGGAACCGTGGCGAGTGTGCCAACACTTCGACGACCCCGCTCTGGGCGGCGGCAAGGACTGGGTGCACGCCAACTCGCTGCTCTACGAACCTGACGGGAACACGCTCCTCGTCAACTCGCGGAACTTGGATGCCCTCCTCGCCCTCAACCCAGACACGGGCGAACCGCTGTGGCAGATCGGAGGACGCTACGGCGACTTCAGCGACATCGACGGCGACACCATCGGCGCCAGCGCGGACGCCTGGCAGGTGGAGGGGCCCAACCGCACCTGGTGGAGCCACGCGCACCTGTCCCACCTCTGGGAGGACGGCTTTGTCCTCTTCGACAACGGGTACCACCACGATCCGACCGTTTCGCGGGTGGTGGAGTACTCGCTGGACATTCCCGGTCGGAGCATCCAGAAGACGTGGGAGTTTGCCTCCGAAACCGGTGAGTTCGACCCCCTCCTCGGCGACGTGCGGAAGCTCGACAATGGCAACTACCTCGTGTCCTGGACGCTCCAAGGGATGATCACCGAAGTCACCCCGGAAGGAGTGGTGGTCTGGCGAGCATCCGCCTCCCTCGGCAACGCCACCACTCGCGTGCGGTGGTTGGCCGATTTGTATGGGGCGGGGGGGTAGGCCGGCCAGGCAGGGCCGTCGCAAAGTCCGCGGGCACCTCGACCGGTCTCCGCCCGACGGTGTCCGATGACCGATTACCGGCGACCGAGGTTCGAAAGGCGAATCTCGATAGCCGAGGTTCGAAAGCCGAAACTCGACTGGCGATCACCGAGCCCCGAACGTCGAGTCGCGTAATGCATCCGACGGATCAACGAGGTTCGATGAACGAATGCTCCCTGCGACTCCGGCAGGCCCCGGAATCGCCACGATTTCATTGGCCTTCTCGGCCACCTTCACCCGCCCGAGGACGAGCCCCTCCGATGCGAGCCACGCGCTCACCATGTGGATCGCCTTGCCCCCGGAGGCGGCGTCGAAGCTCCCGCGCACGGTCTTGCCGTCCAACGCTACGTGGCCGCCTTCCCACACTGTCCGCAGGCCGTGGACCCAATCCAGGAACAGGCGCTCTACCGTTTCGGTCGACAGCAGGGCGAACACCCGTAGAAACGTGTCCTGCGACGGGATTCCATGGCGAAGCTCCAAGAACTTACCGAACCACTCGGCGTTGGCCTCGCCGTAGTCCTGCATCGCCTCGGCGTCGTCGGCCCCGCTGACCATGGCCACCAACGCGATGAACAGCACGGCCACCAGGGAATGCCGCAACCCGAGGTCCTCCCGCGGATCCTCCACCCGCCGAAGGCGCTCCACGAGATCCTCGATGTCGACGGCCACAGCCATGCTCCGCTCCGGTGAAGGCGGGTACGACCGCCAGCCGCAGAAGATCGCAGGATCGCGGCCGTGTCGATCCCCCCTACGGCGGGCCGCGGGGGACTTTGCGATCCCCCTGGCCGGCCAGGCCTTGCCCCCCGTTTTGGATCACCTCTCGCGGAGGTTCTTCTGGCCGGGCTCGGCCCCCGGATTCGTTTCGTCCCAGCCGTCCACGTCGTCGGCGTTCTGCAGAAACCATGGCTTGTCGGAGCGGCCGGTTTCGGCGTTGGCGTCGGGGAGGGGGGGGAGGGTCGGCGCGACAGCGGGGGCCACAGCCGCCGGGGGCGCAGCGGGAGCGGGCGCGGCGGCGGCCGGCGCAGGGGCCGCAGGGGCTGGCCGCGCAGGCGGCGGCGACGAAGGAGCCGCGCCGCCGCTCAGGGCCCGGTTGATGGCTCGTTTGGCAAGGTCACGCAATCCCATCGGCGGTCTCCGTCTACGGCCGCGTATCGCGCCACGACGGCGCCGCGAGGGCCAGCCGGGGCCAGCCCGACGAGTTGCCGGGCTTACGGCCCTCGCCCAACCCCTGCTGACGGGGGCTCCGGGCATGTCCACAGGTAGGCCGCGCCCGGTCCCGGTCGATTGAGCGCAACGGTCCAGCAGGAGCCGATCGTAGCTGCGTCGTCGACCTGCCCCGCGAGTGAGGATGCACCCGGCGCCGCGACGCTCAGCGCCTCTCCCGGCACCAGCACGGCCACGAGCGGGCTGCCCCCCGCCCCAACGACCGAACGACACCCATCGCGCGCCTGCGAGCACCGGTGGTAGTCGAAGGGCGCGGCGAGCATGGTCCACGGCCGGGACTGCGAGTAGTCCACGACCACGGCGCCCTCGGGCAGTCGATCCACGGCTTGGCTGAGCGCCTGCGCCCAATCGGGGGGCTCCCGGCCCGTCCAGGGTTCGGCGTTGACCGGCGGTCTGCCCAGCAGGCCGGGCGCCACGCCCGACCACGGCGACGTCGGCCAGCACAACGCCACGAGACCCGCGCCGATGGCCGCTCCCGGCCCCCCGACGAGCGCGATCCCCGCTCCGACCAGCGCCGGCAACGGAGCCGCCAGACCGGCGAAGTACCGATGCTGAAAGTGAAGGTGGAGCGTGGCCACCAACAACGGAGCCAAGGGTGCCACGGCCAGCGGAGTGACCAGCGCACGCCGCCATCCTGCGCGGAGCGAAAAGCAGCCGAGCGCCGCGGGGAGGAGCCAGAGCAGCGAGGTGCGGGGGAACTCCATCGGGAGCGAGGTGCGGACACGCTCGTGGAGCCAACCGCGAGACGACCGCGGGCGGGTGCTCGCCAGTCGCTCGAGCGTGGCGGGGAGCGCGCGGAGGTCGCCCCCGAGGCGATAGCCACCCGCCGCCGGCACGGGCGGCGCCACGAGTCCGAGATCCACGCGGCCGGCGATCTCCTCCACCGAGAAAATCTGCACCCCCAGCGAAGCTGCCGCCCGGTTCGCCACCGGCACGGCCGCCACCAGCGCGAGCGCGCCGACCACCCCGACCAACGACCGGTGCGCCAGTGAGGCACAGCCCCCGACCGCAACGAAGCCCAGCACCACCGGCATCTGCTTGGGGTCGGCGGCCCACAGCACCGCGAGCACCACGGCCAAGGGCACACCCAACCGCCGGCCGCGCAGCAGCCCGAGCGTGAGGGCCACGGCCACGAGGTCGAGGCAGGCCACCATCATGTACGGGGTGAACTGCCGACTCACGTCCACGATCCCCGGCAGGCGGAGCGTGAGTGCGCTGGCAACGGCACCGACTGCGGGCCCACCCAACTGACGTCCGAGCACGTACGCCGCCACCCCCGCGGCCAGCGCGAAGCCGGCGCTGAGGCGGACCGCCGCAGGATGGACGTCGAGCGGGCCGGAAGCCACGAGCGCGACCAGCCACGCGAAGGCGGGGTACCGATCACTCGCGTAGACCGCAGGCAGCCCTCGCTCAAGCGCGATCGCGGCGAGGAAGTTCTCATCGGCGTCGGGCCCCATGGGCGAACCGAAGGGCCCGAGCCGCGACCACAACGAACGTAAGACCGGCAGGGAGGTGAGCAAGACGAGGGCGAGCAAGGCCGCGTCGAGCGCGAAGCGGCGGAACAGCAGCGGTACGCGCGCCGGCGTGGCCTTGGACAGCCGCTCCACCATCGGCGCCCGTGCCGCACGCGTGAAGCGCTCAATCCCCGCTCCGAGCACGGCACCGGCGAGCGCGACCCATTCCCATGGCTGTGGCTCGATCGACACGCCGCGAGGGTACCGCTTCGCGCCCCGGCTGAGCAAGCCTTAAGCCCCCCGCATGCGCCGACCGGGACTTGCGCTGAAGCTGAGTGTCCTGCTGATGCTGGGCGTGGTGGGCGCGATGTTGTTCGACTTCTCCCTCACGACCGGCTCCTCGCTCGACCGGGCCCGGGTGCTGGTCTTCGTGGCCCTCGCCCTCGGCATGGCGATGGTCGGGGCCATCGTGCTTGACGGACTGGTGATCAGGCCGCTGGTGCGCCTCTCGGGGCAGGCCCGCCGGATGGTGGCCCAGGACTACCGCGAGCCGTTCATCCCTACCGGATTCGACGAGCCGCGGGAGTTGGGCGAAGCGTTGGAGCACCTGCGGGAGCGCGTGGTGGCCGAACGAGAAGCCCTGCGACAGGCGAACGCAGAGCTGGAGGCGAGGGTGGTGGAGCGCTCGGGCGCACTTGCCGAAGCGCAGCGGGCACTGCTCGAGCGCGAGCGCTTGGCGAGCGTGGGGCGCCTCGCCGCCGGCGTGGCCCACGAGGTGAACAACCCCGCCGGCGTGATCCTGGGCCGTGCCGCCCTTCTCTTGGACGACGCCAGCTCCTTGCCGCCCGAAGCCGTGGAAGACCTTCGTGTGATCATGCGCCAGGCTGAGCGCATCCGCGACATCACCGGCGCGCTCTTGCGGCTCGGCCGGCCCAACCGCGGGGAACGAGCGGGTGTTGACCTCGCCGAGGTAGCCGCGAGCGCCGCCGGGCTTGCGCGGCCCGAGGCGGCAGCGCGCGGCGTGACCGTGCAGCTCGAGGGCGCAGGCGAGGAGGTGACCGCCGATGGCGCCGCCCTGGAGCAGGTGGTCTACAACCTCGTGCGCAACGCCGTGCAGGCGTCCGTTGCCGGCGCCGTCGTGGAGGTCGTGGTGCAAGGAAACCGACTGGGCGTCCTCGACCGCGGCGCGGGCATCCCCGCCAACGTGCTCCCCCACCTCTTCGAGCCCTTCTTCACCACCAAACCCTTGGGGCACGGCACCGGCCTCGGCCTCGCAGTGGCCCACGGCATCGTCGCGGACCACGGGGGCACCCTGCTGGCGGAGAACCGCGCGGGCGGCGGGGCCGTGTTCGTGATGACGCTCCCGCGGGATTGAGCGGCGGCGGGCGGCTTTCCACGGGTTACTTCGCCACCAGCCCAGGGGCGCCATGGCCGACATCGTCGAGTACGAAATGATTCAGTGGATTCAGTCTCTTCCCCAAGAGCATCGAGCCACCATGCAGATGTCCTACCTTTCGCAACGCAAAGACCCCGGTACGGCTCTGGCCCTTTCCTTTCTCCTCCTCCTCGGGGTTGCCGGCGTGGGACGGATGTACGCGGGCCACGTGGGGCTGGGGGTGGCCATGCTGTTTCTGAACTGGTTCACCTGCGGGCTTTGGGGGTTCATTGACCTCTTTTTGATTCACGGGGCGACGGTCCAACAGAATCGGGAAGTCTTCCAGCGCTTGCGGATGACGTCCGGACACTGAAGGCAGCCGGCGTCCTCAGCGCCCGCTTCACTCGCAGCGGAACCGCTCCCACGGGTTCTGGTCCGGCGGCCCCCACGTGGCCCAAAGCGTGCGCGTGCGCGGTTGTACGACGATCGCGCCGCTGGTCTCGATGTGTCCGGGGGGTTCGCCGTGCCGACAGATACACGTGGGCTCAGCCATGAGCTGCTGCAGGCGTTGCACGCCCACCTCTCCGGCCGCGAGGGCCTCCTGCGCGGTGGCCAGCCGCTGGTGCGACGAGGCGAGAAGTCCCGCGTCTCGTTTGGCCTCCCACGGGCGAGTCTCGTCGTGGACACAGTGGTTGGTGTGCACGATCGGGACTTCGGAGAGCACGGTCTCCACGCGCATTCGCCCGGTACACTCTAGGTTCAGGCCGCGGCCTGCGGCATCCATCACCATGTAGTTGTGTCCGCCGGCCAACTCGGCGTCTCGAATCGCCTTCACGGCTCCCTCGAAGGTGGTCGCGGCCAGGGCGCGCCTCACCGCGAAGTTCCACGTGACCCCGGGGCGGCCGTCCGTGCACACCAGATTGTTGATGCCGACCGTGATGCCGGCCTCGTTCAGGCCGATCTGTCCGAGGCAGCCGAGCGTGGAGAATACGAGAGCGCGGGGTGCATCGACCGGCCGCACGTCGAGCAGGACTACGTGGGGGGTGGCGGAGTCGTGCATGTCCCACGTCTGGGCGAACAGGCCCCCGAGGCCGCCGGCGCGGGAGGGGGGCACCAGCACGGCGGTGCAATCATCCTCCTCCGGAGCGTCCCCTCCCGCGTTGCGCACGGCATCGACCACATCGGTGAACCCACCCGCCACCAGAGCGGCCTCCGGGCTCACGCCCGCGGCCTCCGCCAACGCAAGCAACTCCGCGTAGAGGTCGGCGTCGTAGGCTTCGTGGGCGGGGAGCATGGCCCGCGCGAGGGCCAGCACGTCGTCGGGGGTGACGGGGCGCCCGGCCCACGTTCCGTTGGCGGCAAGGTGGATGCGCTCCTCGGCGTAGGCACGGATCGCCTCGGCGTACGCTTCGCCGTGGGCGTGACCGCGCCGGATGGCGTTGCCCTCCAGCCGCAACACCCGCAACGGCTTCATGCCGCGCCCATCTTCGCGGCTACTTCGAGCGTGGCCTGATGGAGCACATCCATGCCTTCGTCGACTTCCGCATCGCTCAGCGTAAGCGGAGGCAGGAGGCGCACGCAGTTGCTGTGCAGGCCGGCGCGGATCGTGACTAGGCCCCGTTGCAGAGTGGCGGCGTTCACCGCGGCCGTTGCCTCCATCCACGGCTCCCTGCCGGCCGCGCTCTTCACGAGCTCGATCGCGAGCATCGGGCCGAGCCCGCGCACATCGCCCACGAGGTTCGGCAGCGCCGCCTGGAGGGCCACGAGCCGCACGCGCATCCGGTCGCCCAGCTCGGTGGCCCGGCGTAGGAAGCTTGGCGTGGCGAGCGTGTCGAGCACGGCGAGCGCGGCCACACAGGCCAAGGGGCTGCCCGAATACGTGCCGCCGAGACCCCCGGGGTGCGGGGCGTTCATCACGTCAGCCCGGCCGACCACCGCCGAGATGGGCAGTCCAGCGCCGAGGGATTTGGCCGTCGTGAGCAGATCCGGCACCACCCCGGAGTGCTCACATGCCCAGAGGCGGCCCGTGCGCCCCATCCCGCACTGCACCTCGTCGGCGACCAGCAGGATTCCGTGCTGAGTACACAGGTCGCGCAACGCGCGCAACCAGCGCGCTGGCGCCGGAATGAACCCGCCTTCCCCCTGCACGGGCTCCACCACCACGGCCGCGACGTGCGCCGGATCGACCACCGCCGTGAAGTTGTGGCCCAAGAGCTCGATGTGCCAATCCACGAACCCCGCCTCGGTCATGCCCCCGGGACGACGGTACACGTTGGGGAAACCGAAGCGGTACACCTCGGGTGCGAAGGGGCCGAACCCTCGTTTGAAGAGGTTGAACTTGGACGTCATGGCCAGCGTGAGGTTCGAGCGCCCGTGGTAGGCGCCATCGAACACCACCACGCCCTGCCGCCGTGTGTGGCTGCGGCAGATGTGTACAGCGGCCTCTACGGCCTCGGCGCCGCTGTTCATCAGCAGCGTACGCTTGGGCTCCGAACCCGGCGCCGCCGCGTTCAGCCGTTCGGCAAGCGCGACGGGGGCGTCGTGCGAGGCCACAATGCCGCACATGTGGATCAGCTCGCTGGCCTGCTCGCGCAGCGCTTCCACCACGTTGTCGGGGGTGTGCCCCACCGCAAGCATGCCGATGCCGCCGGCGAAGTCGAGGAAGGTGTTGCCGTCGGCGTCGGTCATCGTGGCGCCATGCGCACGAACGATGGCGAGGGGCGTGAGCTTGGCGGCACCCTGCGGGGTGGCCGCCTCGCGCCTCGCGACGAGGGCGCGGCTGAGAGGGCCGGGGATTTCGGTCTTGAGGGAGATGCTGGCCATGACCATGCTGCTATCGCGGTCGGGCCTCCCACCGCGGCCCCCTCGTTAGCACCCACAGTCCTCCTGAGTCTGCCAGGCCATCGCCTCATCCTCGTTCGCCTCGGTCACCGGAAAGGCCACCCAGTCGCCCACCTGCAGATGGTCGAGATCGAGGGTGCTGAGCTCGCGAAGCACGGGCAGCGGCACGCCCAGCGCCTGACTCAATCCCCACGCGGTCTCACCGGCCTCCATGCGGTGCTCACCCATCCACAGCACCGGGCTCCGCGACGACCAGCGGTCGAAGGCGGAGGGCGGCACGGGTTGGGGGAGGGCGGGCAAGGGCTCGGAGGCGAGCGCAAGGGAGAGGAGGAAGACGACGTTCATGGCACACCGGGAGTGTGCCAGACAGGAAAGCACGCCGCGTGCCACCCGCATGAAACGCCGCGAGTTCTCCGAAAGGGCCCGCGAGTGGCGACGGCGGCAGCTCGGCGATCTACCCGTGCGCGGCACGATCTACTCTTTATAGAAAGTCGGATCGCCGCCTCCAGCGGTCACCCCACCTGCAGCCCGGGCCTCCCCGCGACGACGGTGAACGCAGCGGGGGTCGTCACCTCGCTGTCTCGACGCTTCTCGTCCACCGCGCGCAGCTGTGCATGCATTCCGCTTGGTGTCAGCTCCACCACGAGGTAGCCGCGCTGCTTGGTGTTGGCGTACCGCACGTGGGGGTGGTTTGCGCTGAGCGCGGCGGGGTCCAAAACCGAGTTCCCTTGGGAGGAGATCGACGTCCCGCACAGCTCCGAGGCCACGATGGGCGTACGCACGTCGCCGGGGTCGGCGTGAAGGTCGCCGGCCACGGTGGCATGAATGTCGCCGCCCAGGAAGATCGGGTTGGCGACCCTTCGTTTGCGCAGGGAGTCGAGGAGGCGCTGGCGCGCTGGAGCGTAGCCGTCCCACGCGTCGGTCCAGACGGTCTGGCCCGTGGCGGTGACCACGGCCGCCGGCTGCACGAGCGTTTGCTGGGCGAGGAGATTCCAGCGCTGGCCGGAGGCGGCCAGCGAGGCATCCAACCACCGCTCCTGTTCGGCTCCCAGCATCGTCCTCGTGGGGTCGGCCAACGAAGCACAGGCCGCTGGGTCAACGTCGGTCGAGCCCCCACCTTTGACCGGATCGGGGCACGCTTGCGGCGATCGATACTGCCGGTCGTCGAGCAGGTGGATGCGAGCGAGATCGCCAAAGACCAGCGTGTCGTGGATGCGCATCCCGGTGCCGGCCGGGCGCATCCGGGCCGGCAGCGGCATGTGCTCGAAGAAGGTCTGAAAGGCTGCCGTCCTCCGCTCGAGGAATTGCGGCTCCAGGTGCTCGGCTTGATCGCCGGCCCAGTCGTTGTCCACCTCGTGGTCGTCCCACAGCACCGCCCACGGCACCTGTCCGTGAAGCCTCTGGAGGTCGGCATCGCCGCGATGCTGCGCGTACCGAACCCGGTAATCGCCGAGGGTCCGCGCCTCGCCCCCGGCGTACCGCCGCACCAACGCGTTCCCCCACGTAGCCTCGTAGATGTAGTCGCCCAAAAAGAGCATCAGGTCGAGGTTCTCCCCGGCAAGGTGGCGGTGGGCTGCGTAGTAGCCCTGCTCGTAGTGCTGACAGGAGCCGACCCCGACGCGCAAGCGCTGCACGGCGGTCCCGACCACCTCGGCGGTGCGCGTGCGCCCCACGGGGCTCACCTCGTCCCCCGCACGGAACCGGTAGAAGTACCAACGCCCGGGTGCCAAGCCCTCCACATCGACATGCACCGCATGGCCGCGCTCCGGGATGGCCAGGCGCGTACCCGACGCCACCACGCGCCCGAACGCCTCATCCTCCGCCACCTCGAAGTCCACCGCGATGCTCTCCGGCAGCATGCCACCCGCGGCCTCGAGCGGAGAAGGAGCGAGCCGCGTCCACAGCGTGACGGCCGTGGCGGCGGGGTAGCCGGAGGCCACGCCAAGGGTGAACGGGTAGCCGGTGAAACGATACCGCGGCGACGCCCGCGCCGCAGAAGGCAGCAAGGAGGCGCCAGCCAAGGCGAGGGCGGCGCGGAGCACGTGGCGACGAGAGGGACGGAGAACGGCCATGCTCCTGACTAACGAGAAACCGGGGGGCACCGACCTACTCCGCTTCCCCCCGCGGCCACTCTTCGGGACGCTGAGACACCCGTTCCCGGCCAGTGGGAACGTGCACGGGCCTCCCCAGCGTTCGGTAGGGCAGCGACCCATCGGCCAACATGCCGATGCGCCGACGGGCCTCCGCGAGGTACCGCGGGTCACGGTCGATGCCGACGCTGCGCCGGCCCCGCTTCAACGCCGCCAGCATGGCACTTCCGACGCCCGAAAAGGGGTCAAGCACCACGTCGCCCTCGTCGGTCATGGCCAGCACACAGCGCTCCACCAACTCAATGGGGAACGAACAGGGATGCAGGGTTTTTTCCGCGTGGTTGGCCTTCACGTTGGGAATGTTCCACAAGCCCATCTCCCATTCGTGGGCCATCAGCGTCCAGATATCCGACGGGTTTTTTCCGAGCGGATTGCCGGACGGCTTCCCGTAGTCGGGCCCCGGCTTGTAGTTGCGTTTTCCTGGGTACTTTGACGGCACACGGATCGGATCGAGATTCCAGGTGTAGTCGTCACCTTTGGTGAACCACAGGAGCGTCTCGTACCGTCCGCTCAGGCGATGGGTGGCGTGCAAGCCATGGTCAAAATGCCACACAATCCGATTCCGAAGTTTGAATCCGACGCTCCGAAACAGCGGGTAGAACCAAATGTCGAGCGGAAAAACCTCGCCGTCCTCCACGAAGTTTCCAACCTGCCAGGCCACGCTGCCCTGCGGCGAGAGAACCCGATGAAGCTCCGCGATGACCGGACGCAGTCCCTCGAGGTATTGTTTCAGCTCGGCCTGCGTTTCGTACTCCTTGCCGATGTTGTACGGCGGCGACGTGATGATCAGCTTCGCGAACCCGCTGGGGAGCGCCCGCAAATGCTGAAGGGAGTCCCCCTCCAAAAGGGTGGCCGGCGCGCCTTCCGACAGGCCCGCCCCCACCGAAATGGGCACGGGCGCGGTCATACGTTGCGACGGTACTCGCCGCCCACTCGGTACAGCGCGTTGCTGATCTGGCCCAGAGAGGCCACGCGAACGGTGTTCATCAGCTCCGCGAAGAGGTTTCCGCCTGACAGTGCCACTTCCTGGAGGCGTGCGAGCGCAGCGGGCGTTTCGCCCGCGTGCCGGGCCTGGAACGCGCGCACGGCGTCGATTTGCGCCTGCTTTTCGTCTCCTGAGCTCCGCCGCAGCTCCACCGCCGGGGGTTCCCAGTCCGAGCCGAGCGTGGCAGGGTCCTGAAACGTGTTGATGCCGACGATGGGGAGCGTTCCGTCGTGCTTCTGCTCCTCGTAATGCAGCGACTCGTCCTGAATCTTTCCTCGTTGATACTGCGTTTCCATCGCCCCCAGCACGCCGCCGCGCCGGTCGATGCGCTCGAACTCGGCCAACACGGCCTCCTCCACAAGATCGGTGAGCTCGTCGACGATGAAGCTGCCTTGGAGCGGATTTTCATTCTTCGCCCAACCCAGCTCCTTGTTGATGATGAGTTGGATGGCCATCGCCCGGCGCACCGACTCTTCGGTCGGCGTGGTGACAGCCTCGTCGTAGGCGTTGGTGTGCAGAGAATTGCAGTTGTCGAAGAGCGCGAGAAGGGCCTGGAGGCTGGTGCGGATGTCGTTGAATTGGATTTCACGAGCGTGGAGCGACCGGCCGCTCGTTTGAATGTGGTATTTCAACTTCTGGCTGCGCTCGCTCGCGCCGTAGCGCTCCTTCATCGCCACGGACCAGATGCGGCGGGCCACCCGGCCGATCACGGTGTACTCGGGGTCGAGCCCGTTGCTGAAGAAGAAGCTCAGGTTCGGGGCGAAGTCATCGACCTTCATCCCGCGGGACAGATAATATTCTACGAAGGTGAATCCGTTGGACAGCGTGAACGCAAGTTGGCTGATCGGATTCGCGCCCGCCTCGGCGATGTGGTACCCAGAGATGCTCACGCTGTAGTAGTTCTGGACGGCGTTCTCCACGAAGAACTGCTGGATATCGCCCATCATCCGCAGCGCGAACTCGGTGGAGAAGATGCAGGTGTTTTGGGCCTGATCCTCCTTGAGGATGTCGGCCTGTACTGTTCCGCGCACCGTTCTGAGGACAAAGGCGCGCAACTCGGAGAGCTCCGCGGGGGTGAGCGGGCGGCCCAACTCGGCGGCCCGCCGCTCCACCTGCTGGTCGATCGCCGTGTTCATGTACATGGCGAGCAGCATCGGCGCAGGCCCGTTGATCGTCATGCTCACGCTGGTGTTCGCGGCGCAGAGGTCAAAACCGCCGTACAGCACCTTCATGTCGTCGAGCGTAGGTACGCTCACGCCCGATTCGCCGATCTTGCCGTAGATGTCGGGCCGGGGAGCGGGGTCCTCCCCATAGAGGGTCACGCTGTCAAAGGCCGTGGACAGCCGATTGGCGGGCTCCCCCTGGCACAGGTAGTGGAAACGGGCGTTGGTCTTCGCCGGGCCCCCTTCGCCGGCGAACATGCGCTTCGGGTCTTCGCTCTGGCGCTTCAGCGGGAAAACGCCGGCGGTGTAGGGGAAGAAACCGGGGAAGTTTTCCGTCATCGCCCAGATCAACCTGTCGCCCGAGTCGGCGAACCGGGGGGTGGCGATCCGAGGAATTTTGAGTCGCGACAGGGACTCCGTCACGAGCGGCTGCGTGATCGCCTTGCCGCGGACGGTGTAGGTGTAGGTTTCTTGCCGGTAGCGGTCCACGAGAACGGGGTGCTCCGCGAGGGCTGCCACACAGTCGGCGTCGAGGACCAGCGCGCTGCCGCGACTGAGAAGGTCGGCGCCCAAGTCGCCGCCCACCTCGCCAGCCACGACCTCATAGGCGTTGCGCCGACGGGCGACCGCGGCGTTGCGGGCCACGCGGGCGCGGTAGCCCCGGCAGGTGTCGGCGATCTCGCCGAGGTAGCGCTGGCGCTCGGGCGGCACGATCCGCCGACGAGGTGGGCTGGCTTTGGTGCCGGGGTCGGGCACGGTGGACGGCCAGGCGCGACCCGTGTGGCGGGCCAGCTCGGTGAGCAGCCCAAGGTAGGCGGCGTTCACGCCGGGGTCGTTGAACTGCGAGGCGATCGTGCCGAACACCGGCAGGTCCTCGTCGGGGGTGGTGAACAGTTCGCGGTTCCGCTTCACCTGCTTGCGCACGTCGCGCAGCGCATCCTCCCCGCCGCGACGCTCAAACTTGTTGAGGACGACGAGATGGGCGTTGTCGAGCATGTCGATCTTTTCGAGCTGGCTGGGGGCGCCGAACTCGGGCGTCATCACGTACAGGGCCACGTCGGCCAGCTCCATGATGGCGCCATCGCTCTGGCCGATGCCGCTGGTCTCCACGAGGATGAGGTCATAGCCGGCGGCGCGGCAGAGATCGGCCGCGGTGCGGGTGGCGGCCGACAGCTCACCCCTCTCGCCGCGAGTGGCCAACGAACGCATGAACACCCGCTCGTTGTCGATCGCGTTCATGCGGATTCGGTCGCCGAGGAGCGCGCCCCCGCTTTTCTTGCGAGTGGGATCGATGCTCAGCACCGCCACGCGCAGGTTCGGGAAGTCGTTCACAAACCGCAGCACCAGCTCGTCGCAGAAACTCGACTTCCCCGCCCCGCCGGTACCCGTAAGGCCCACGATCGGGGCGGAAATCGAGGACGGCGGCAGCGCGGGCAGGCGCCCGCTCTCCGCGAGCGTGATCGCCCTCGCCAGCGCGTTCACGCTCCCCTCCGCCAGACCTGCCAGCGCCGCCGCCGCCCCGGATGCGACGCCCGCCGCAGCTTGCACCTCCTCCGGGTCGAAGTCTGCACGGCGGATCAGGTCCTCGATCATGCCCACCAGCCCCATCCGGCGCCCGTCTTCGGGGGAGTAGATGCGCTCCACACCCGCTTCGTGCAGCGCCCGAATCTCCTCCGGCACGATCACCCCGCCGCCGCCGCCAAACACCTTCACATGGCCGGCGCCTCGCTCCCGAAGCAGGTCGACCATGTAGCGGAAGTACTCGTTGTGGCCGCCCTGATAGCTGCTCACCGCGATCGCCTGAGCGTCTTCACTGATGGCCGCGTTCACGATCGAACCGACGGAGCGATTGTGGCCAAGGTGGATGACCTCTGCGCCAAGCTGCTGGAGAATCCTCCGCATCACGTTGATGCTGGCGTCGTGGCCGTCGAAGAGCGAAGCCGCCGTAACGATGCGCACGGTGTTGCGGGGACGGTAACGTTCCGGGTTCACGAGCCCTCCGGCAGAGTGGCGGGGTCTAACGGCCCGTGGTGGCTACTCCCAGCAGCGCAGCCAGATCTCCAGCCGTTCCCGATCGGCATCGGCGAGCGCAATCCCCGGAGGCATCGTTCGAGCCGCGGGGTCGGTCGTGCGCAGAATGGACTCTCCCCAGGTCATCGCATCCTCGTAGGTGTCGAAGGTCACGGCCTCGGGCGCCCCGTTCCGGCTCTCGGAGGTGCTGGCGTGACAAGACTGGCAGTTCTCCACGAGCAGCGCCTCGCCGAAGGTTTCCCAGGTGACGGTGGGCGCGTCGGCGCAGAGCGCGGGCTCCTCCCCGCTGTCGGCCGGCTCAGAGCAGGCCAGCATGAATGCGAACAGCATCAGGCCAGCACACCTTCGATCGGATCGGCCACGACGCCCTCCTCCGCCGGGTCGATGTCGGCCATGCGCAACAGCGTGGCGCCGATCGTGTCGATCCGCAGCAGGCTGCCCTGCTCGCTCATCTCTCCCGTTTGAAGGTCGACCGTCCGACCGTACTGGCCCTCGTCGAATCCGCCCACCACCCGGTCGCCCGTAACGGCAGGACCGATGTACAGCGCCGTGGTGTACGGCCAATGGTCCTTGCCGCCCGAGGCGTTCATGTAGGGCGTGCGGCCCATCTCCGACATCACCACCACCGTCGTGATGTCGGAGAGCATCCCGCCACCCGGCGCTGGGGTCGCAGACAGTTTCTCCAAAAGGTCGCCCAGCGAGAGGAACAGCGACTCGAAGAGCTCGCTCTGCGTAAGGTCGTTCAGGGCGTGGGAGTCCCATGCCGTCAGCGAGTCCTGACGGGGGTGGGTGAGTGAGACCACGCGAGAAAGGCCGGTGGCGAGGGCCCGCACGCCCAGATCGATCTGCTCCGAGAACTCCTCGCCGCTGGACAGGTCGAGGTCGTCACCTAACAATTTCAAGTCCAGCGCGCGGGACTGGGCGGTCGTCCACCGGGTGACGGCGCGGGCGCGGGCGGCGTCGGGATCGGCGGACATGCGCCCCCCTTCCGCCAAAAGCCACTCGTCGATCGCCGCGAGGGCGCCGGCCGTCGGGGGCGTTGCCGGGAGGTCCGCGCCCGAGAGCGCATCCCCCTTCACGAGGTCGGAGAGCTGGTTCGCGTTTCCCGCGCGGCACACGTACACGCCGTTGGCACCCGCGAAATACGGCCCGCCCACTACGAGGTAGGGCACCACGAAACGGTCGGCCTGGGCCGCAGCGATGCGGGTGGGCCAGTCCGGAAGTCCGCCGCCCGAGTCGTTGGTCCACGTGACCCGCAGCGCACCCGAATGGGAGATCGACGGGCAGTAGACCCCGTTCACCACCAAGCAGCGGTCGTGCCACGCCTCGAAGAACGCCCGCACGAACGGACGCGAAGCGTGGTCCACGAAGGAGATGCCGCCCGCGAAGGCGGTAAAGGCGTCGGATTCGGTCGCGATCAGCGGCTCGCCGAGGAGGTCGGCGAACACGCGAGTGGAGTCCCACCCGCCCATCGTGTACACGAAAATGAAGCGTCGCTCGGAAACGCTGGCGGCGCGAGCCACGCGAGGCACGGCCGAAGCGGCGGTGAGGGCAGCGAGCAACTGGCGGCGAGAAAGCTGCATAGACATGCTCAGTACAACACGAAGTCAGGGTGGCGGAACAAGGCGGAGAGGAGCCAGGCCCAGGCCTCCGCAGGGCCGCTGGACTCCGCACGAAGCGTCGTCCACAGCTCGACCAGAATCGTCACCTGCTCGCTGTCGACCGCCGCCGCCGCGCCGTGCACCCGTAGGAGCAGTCCCGCAATCTGCGCCCGGAGCTCCTCATCGGTGGGCTCGGCTTCGAGCGACTGCACCTCGCGGAACAGCACCCGATCGCCGGCCGGGAGCAGGAGCTCATCTGCCACGGCGTAGGGAGCCGCCAGCTCGGCGAGCCGCTCCTGGACTAGGGCCACCGGAGCGGACTCGGTGGCGGGAGAGGTCACCACGAGCGACCCGTCCACTCCGCCGTTGAGGATACGGAACCCCCAGGTGTCGTTCACCATCGCGTCGATGCCATCGGCCACGGTCCAGCGGTAGCCGGTGAGGGCCTCGACCGAAGCAGCCAACTGGTCGGGGGTGAGTCGACGCGGCGCGGTGGTTCCTTCGAAGTCGGCGGAGTCAGAGCGATACCAGGGGTCGTCAGCCACCGCGCGGAACAGGTTGCGGTACACGAGGCCCCCCCGCACGAACGCATCCCGGTCGTCGTTGAAACGGTCGGTTTCCGCCACAGTCGGCTCGCGCCCAAGCAGGAACGACCAAGTTTGGGCCACCGCGCAGTTTCCGAATCGGGGGTCGTCCGCGATCGCCTGCCCCAACTCGTACAACGAGTCGACGTCCTGCCCGTAGAAGCCCGGGGGGGCCACCGGGCGGCTGGCCCAATCGAGTTCGCGGCTGGGGTAATAACGAAGGGCTTCCGTGTAACTTTCGGGATGATGTCGCCAAAATCCCCACAACGTGCTCGCGATGGGGTCGAGACTCACATGACAGGCCACGCACGCGGGGTCGGTGGAAATGCGGGCGGAAACGTCGGCCTCTTCGCTCTTCTGGAAGTCAACCGTGCCGTCGTAGCGCTGGTCGCAGAGCAGGATTCGTGCGATCGCCGCGGCGCGCCCCCGGTTCAGATTGTCCGTAGTACTGGTGTACCGCCACCACATCCCGTTGGTGCCCAGCACCCCCGCCGCGGGGCGACCGTCGAGGTAGCGCGCAGGCCGCCACCCCTCGCCCCCCGATTCGAGCGCTTCGATCGGAAAGTGAGCGAGGAGAAGGTCGTTCGCCAGGGTCCAGTCGGCGGTGACCACGTCCGTCCAGGGCAGATCGAGCGCGGCCACACGGCCCACGAGCCGGAGCGGCTCCTCGCCCACCGAGCGCATGAACTGCGCCCGATACGTGAGGTCGTGAAAGGCCGCATCGCCGTCGGCTTCCACGACGTAACGATCCGGGCGGGTGCGGTATACGTCGGCGAACAGGCTCACCACCCGCTCCTCGAACGCGGGGTCCGCCAACCACGTCTGCACTTGGGCCTCGAGCGAGGCGGGATCCAAGCGGACCGCGAGCAACTCGCTCTCCGTGGGGCGACGACCCAGAATGTCCAGACTCAGGCGTGACGCGAGCCGCCCGATCTCCATCGGCGGAGGCTCTTGGGGGGGCGCCAGAATCGACGGCCACGGTGGCACAGCCGAGCGCGAAGGCGAGTACTACCAAGGCTCCCCCTCCCAATCGAGCAGGGGCACAAGGTCGATGCACACCTCCTCGAACCCCACCTCGACGCCGCAGGCTCCGCAGGCCTCGTCAACGCCCATCGTGAAGGTCGCCCACGAGCTGTCCGAGGAGTCACGCACCTTCCACTCCACCTGATTGCCCTCGCCGCACGACCAAGAGCCGAAGCGGTTGTCCCCCTGCAGGGTCAGGTCGAAGAGGGCGGCCGTGTACCGCTCCCCCACGCCGGAGAGCGTGCCCCGGGCCTCGACGCCGTGGCCCGTGCCCCGCTCAACCGTGGTGAGCAGAAAGTCAGGCACAAAACCTGCATCCTGCAGCCAGGTTCCCTCCGCCCCCTCCGCCGTCCAGTGGGCCGTTCCTTGGGTCACGCCCAAGAAGAGGTGCGTGCTCTCGTCGTACTCCGCCGTCGCCGAGATCATCGTGCAACTGCAGTTGTAGTCCATGGGACCGGCGAGGCTGAAGATGTCGGTCTGGCCGTTGTAGCCCCTCCCTGTCCAGAGGAGCTCGGAGGGAAACTGTGCAACGCTGTCCATCGCTCCGATGGGGTTGATCCGCTCCTCGTTCCACGTGTAGAGGATCGCCGGGCCCTTGAACACGACACCGCCGGTTTCACACAGGCCGTCGAAGTACTCGGTAAGCCCGAAGCCCTCCGTTTCGGTGCGCGCCACCTGAGGGCAGCTGTCGGTGGCGAAGAGCATGGCGGCTTCGAAGGCCAGAACCGGGTCAGCAGCTTGGGAGCTGAGCAGCGATTGCACATGCGCCTGGAGGTCGACGGAGAGGGTGGCAGCGTCGAGTAAGAGGCCGGTGTTCGCAGCGTCCACGTCGGGCCAAGGTTCCTCGGCCGCCGGCTCCCGCCCCGCCGATTCGGGCGGGGACTCGCAGGCCACCGAAACGCACAGCACCGCCCACGCCGGGCGCACAAGGGCCGCAGCGCTGCGCAGGCCATTCACCGGCGGAACGTACACCCGGAATCGCCGCTTCTGCAAGCCCGGCAGCGGAGCCGCGGAACGGCCCTGCCGGCAGGGCCGTCGCAAAGTCCGCGGGCCCGCCGGTCGATGAACGATGGGCGATGGGCGATGGGCGATGGGCGATGGGCGATGGGCGATGCTCGGTGGGCGAGATTCGACAACCGAGGTTCGACGGCCGAAACTCGATTATTCGACCACCGAAACTGGTTGACCGAGAGCCGAAACTCGACCCGTCGATGATCCAGGTTCGATGAACGAACTCTCCGTGTGACTCCGTCAGCCCCCGGGTTGGTTCGGCTGCGGCCCCGCTTGGGCGGGGGCCGAGCCTCCTTCAACCCGCGGCCCGCCGGAGTCAATGTGGAATACGCCTTCGATCACGAGAATCTCGAT
>CANKOI010000009.1 GCA_947484175.1 Deltaproteobacteria bacterium | reverse complement strand
TCGCGCCTCCGAACCGCCCGACCACGTGATTCCGCTGCACTCTGGCGAGCGGCCGGTTCCATGGAAGGGTGGGGTCGTTGTCGTCGAGGGGGGCGGGAACGACCTCGGCGAGGTCTTCCGGCTCCGGCTTGGCCAGCGCCGCCCACTCGTTGACGGTGGCTTCTTCGTCGTCGGCCGGGAATGACGTCAGGAGCGTGGGTTCCTCGAAGCCGTAGGCGGTCTCCTCGGGCTCGTCGCCGACCTCGACGATCGCGTCGTCGCCGGGCTCGTCGCCCGCTTCGATCACCGAATCGTCGCCGGGCTCGTCGCCTGCGGCTTCGACGACCGCCTCGGCGGCGGGGGGGGCGTACGCGGCAGCGGGAGGCTCGAATTCCTCGGCGGGCTCGTAGGGTGCTTCGGGGGGCTCCGGGCGCTGGTACGGGGGGGGCGGTGCGAGCGGCACCGCGAGCGAGCCCGGCCGCGCAAAGAGCCGCCCTCGCCCGTGACCGGAGCCGCTCACGCCCTCAGCTCGAGCAACACGGCTGCGGCGTGTTCCATCGTGAAGTTCTGGGCGGCCACGAGCGCGTGCACCACCGAGTCCACTTCGTGCGGCCCTGCGCCCGCCCCGTTGGCGACGGCCCGTGCGTGCATCCGCATGTGGCCTTCCTGAATACCCTCCGTGGCCAGCGCCCGGAGCGCGCCGAGGTTCTGGATCAGCCCGACGGCCGCGATCAGGATGGACAGCTCTCTCGCCCCCTTGACTCCCGCGAGCTTCAGGTTCGCCTGGGCTGTGGGGTGCACCCGGATCGCTCCGGACACCGTTCCCACCTGCATCGGCAGCGCGAGCTCTCCGAACAGCACCCCGCCCCGCACGCGCCAACTGGAGAGCGGGCGGTACTGGCCCGAGCGGGCGGCGTAGGCATGCGCACCGGCCTCAATCGCGCGCCAGTCGTTGCCCGTGGCGAGCGCCACGGCGTCCACCCCGTTCATGATCCCCTTGTTGTGGGTGGCGGCCCGCCACGGGTCGGCCCAGGCGAAGCGCCAAGCGGCGGCGATCCCCTCGGCAATTCCGGCTCCATCGACGTCGTTGGTCGAGAGCAGTTCGACGGGGAGGGCCACCCGCGCGCGCGCGAGGCGCCGGTCGGCGAGGTTCGACAAGATGCGCAGCCCCGACCGCCCGCCGGTGAGGCGCACCAACTCCGGCGCCAACCGCTCCGCGATGCTGTTCACCATGTTGGCGCCCATCGCGTCCACACAGTCCAAGAAGAAGTGCAAAACGAGCATCGGCTCAGGTGTTTCGCCGGGCTCGTCGTAGAGCAGCTCGCGCACCTCCATGCCGCGGATGCCGCCGCCGAGGCTCACCAGCTGCGGTTGCGTGGCCTCGGCCAGCCGCGAGAGCTCCGGAACAGCCGCGCGCACGCGAGCTGCTGCCCCCTCGCCGCATCCCGTGAGCTGCACCTGCCCGATCATCACGCTCTCGTCGCACTCCCCAGCAACTCCCCCTGCGAGGCGAGTGAGCCGGGCCATGTTGCTCACGGCGGCCACCACGCTCGGCTCCTCCACCACCATCGGCACGAGGTGGTCCTTCCCGTTGAGCAACAGATTGACGGCCACGCCGTTCGGCAGGGCGAAGGTACCGACCACGTTCTCGATCATGTGCTCGGCCGCCGCGAGCGTCAGCCCGCCCTCGGGCCCCCAAGCATCCCCTACCGCAGAGCCCTCTGCCCCTTCGAGCGCGGCCCGACGGCGCTCATGCGGGGAGAGGCGGAAGAACCCGGGAAGGCGGGAAGAGGCCATCGCGGGGCCCCTATCGCCGCGCCACCCCCTACGCGAGAGCGCTGGCGTAGAAGCCATCGAGGAGGTCCTTGTACTTGGATTCCACCGCCTTCCGCTTCACTTTGAGGGAGGGCGTGAGGTCGCCTTCTTCTTGGCTAAGGTCCTGCGGAAGGATCGCGTACCTTTTGATCGTGGAGTAGCTCGGAAGTTCCTTGTTCAACGCTGCGAACGCTGCGTCCAGTTCGGCCTTCACGGCCGGGTGGGCGAGGAGGGCGGTGTAGGCGGTGACGTCGAGTCCGTTCGTGTTTGCCCATCCGGGGGCCGTTTCCGGCGAGAGGCTCACTAGCGCCGAGCAGAAGTTCCGGTTGTTGCCGTGCACGATCACCTGGGAGATCAGCGTGCTCTTCATCTTGAGCCGCCCCTCCAGCTCCTGCGGAGCCACGTACTTGCCGCCCGAGGTCTTGATGAGGTCCTTCTTCCGGTCGGTAATCTTCAGGTAGCCGTTGTGCATCTCGCCGATGTCGCCGGTGAGGAGCCAGCCTTCCGCGTTCAGGGATTCCGCGGTCTGTTCGGGCTGGTTGTAGTAGCCGCGCATGACGCCGCGACCGCGGATCAGCACCTCGCCGTCGCCCGCGATTTGTACTTCGACCCCCGGCAGTGGCGGGCCGACGGTGCCGAATCGAAAGTCCTCCGGACGGTTCACGAAGCTGGCCGCGCTGGATTCGGTAAGGCCGTAGCCTTCGGCGATGACGATGCCCGCGCCGTGAAAGAACTCGGCGATCTCTATGGCAAGAGGGGCGGCGCCGGAGATGAAGAAGCGAATTTTGCCGCCAAAAATCGCCCGAATTTTGTGGAAGACCAGCCGGTCCGCGATCAAGTACTTCAGTGCGAGGAAACCGGCGGGCTCCTTCCGCTCCTGACGCAGCTTGCTCACTTCCTTGCCCACTCCCACCGCCCAGAGGAAGATCTTGAGGCTCGCGCCGCCCTTCTGCTTCGCCCCGGAGACGATCTTGTTGTAGACCTTCTCGAAGATGCGGGGCACCGCCCCCATGAACGTGGGTTGCTGGGCCGCGAGGTTGGCCACGAGCGAGTCGATGTCGCCGTCAACCGCCGTGGCAAAACCGATCCTCAACTGAGCGCACTCCAACACCTTGCCGAAGCTGTGGGCGAGCGGGAGGAAGAGGAACTGCTTGTCCCCCGGTGACAAGAGGCCGATGGAGTCGATGGCCTCGCCCTCGAACACCCAACAGTCGTGCGTGAGGATCACGCCTTTAGGGTTGCCCGTCGTGCCTGACGTGTAAATGAGGGTTGCGAGCCGCTCCGGACCGATGGCTTCGGCGACGCGATCGTACTCGCCGGGGTTGTCCTGATCCCACCCGGCGCCGCGTCGTTCGAGGTCGTCCAGCGTCAGCACCCAGCCGTCGGCTGTGGCGGTGCCGTCCATCACGACAACAATCTCGAGGCTGGGCAGGTCCTTGCGGGCTTGCTGGAGCTTCACGACCTGCTTGTCGTTCTCCGCCACGACGATGCGCGCTGCGCTGTGTGCGACGATGTAGGCGACCTCAGCCGGAGTGGAGGAGGGGTAGATCGTCGTGCACGCCGCACCTGCGCAGAGGATTCCCATGTCGGCGAGGATCCACTCCACGCGGGTGCCGGCCTGAATGGCCACCCGGTCCTCATCGTTGATGCCTAGCGACCGGAGGCCGCACGCGATGTTCCGTGCGCGCACGCCGACTTCCTTCCATTGCATGGTGTGCCAGGCGCCCGCCCGGCGAAAATAGTAGGCGTCCCCGTCGGGGGTGGAGCGCACCCGGTGGTGGAACATCTCCGCGACGGACTTGAAACTAGCGGCGGGCATGTTGGCGACCCTTGGAAAGAAGCAGCCGCGAGTCTATTGGTCCGTCGTCCCGTTCACAACGAAGCCGTCGGTCTGGCTACTCCAAGTACCGCACGCGGTCGGCCGGCACCTTCCATGCGGCGAGGTCGTGCCACGGGGAGATGAGGTCGGTGCCAGCTCCCTCGAAGCGCCCGTGCACCGCAACAATCTCGTCCACCCAGAACAGGAAGGTGTAGGGCTGTTGGCTGTACACCCTCGCCTCAAAGGCGCTCCACAGCTCGTTGGCCTTGGCGGTGTCGGGCTCCGCTGTTGCGGCCTGAAGTAGGCGCTCGGCTTCCGGGTCGGCGAACGACGTGAAGTTCAGGTCACTGCCCGCGGCCCACGCGCGTTGCGAGTCGGCTTGAAGTCCCGACGACCATCCCGTGTACACGGCGTCGAAATCGTGCGCGAGCAGCCGTTGTACGAGTGCGGCGGGGTCGATCACTTCGAGCCTCGCGTCTACCCCCACTTCCCGAAGTTGAGCGAGGATCAGCCCCGCCGCCACCTCCCGGCGGGGGCTTCCGGCGGGCATCAGCAGCGAAAACCGAAAGTCGACGCCTTCCCGATCCACCACCCCATCGCCGTTGCTGTCGCTCCAGCCCGCTTCGGCGAGCCCACGCTTGGCTTCGCCGGTCCCGAACGGAATGGGTTGCACCACGGACTGCAACGCACAAAGTTCGGGAGTGATCGTGCCCACCGAGCGTTTCGCGTACACCTCGCCGGTGGCGGCGGAGGTCAAGGATTCGGCGATGAGGCGGTCGACGTCGATCGCGGCAGTGAGCGCGGAACGCACCCGGAGGTCGCCGAAGAGCCGATGGGGGACGGGGCCGGCGGTTTTTGCTTCATCAGGAGGCTCCACCTGATTCCAGCCGATGTAGTCCACCGCCCGGTAGCCGCGGCGGACGAGCCGCATCCCCGGCGCCTTGGTCAGCAGTGCGTCGGCGTCGGCAACCTGCACGCCCTCCATGAGGTCGGCGGTGCCCCCCTCGATCGCCGCCAGGCGCGCCGCGTAGTCAGGCACGACGTTGAACACCACTTTGCGCAACCCGGGTGCGGGGCCCGGGTACTCCGGGTTCGGCTCAAGCACCAACGATCGGCCCTTCTCCCAGCTGGCCACCTTCCAGCGCCCCGAAGAGAGCGGCGCGGTGGTATTGAGCGGGTGGCTGCGAAGCACCGAGCGGTTCATTCCCTGCAGGCCAAGGAGGTGGTTCGGCACCACCTGGAGCAGCGCCACGGAGGCCACCATGCTCGCCTGGTTTCCCCGTTCGAGGAATCGGTAGCGAACATGGTGGGCGTGGACGACCTCGGGTCGGGCCTTGGGGTCGAGGCGAGAGTGCGCATCGGCACGCGGACTGGCCACCTCGGGATCGTTCGCGAGAGCCGCGGCGAGGGCGAGGTCGGAGGCGGTCACCGGAGTGCCGTCTTCCCAGCGGAAGTCGCTGCGAAGGAGCAGGTCAAGCTCCAGCCCGTCGGTGCTCCACTGCCAGCTCTTGGCAAGCTCCGCCTCGAACTTGAGCTCACAACTGAAGTCGGCGTCGAGCGGCCTTGCCCCGATCAGGTCGAGCACGGAGGCCTCAAACGACGAGGTGGCGAGCGGCGAGAGAAGGTGGGTTGCGTCGGTGGGGATGGCGACCACGAGGGTGTCAAGCGTAGGTTCAGCCTGCGTTACCGGCGGGCCCTCCTCCAGACACGCGGCCAAGCCCATAGGGAGAATGGCAGCACCTATACGGGCGAGGAGGTGCATCCGGGCCCGATTGTACCACGACGGGGGCTCCACCCTCGGCTACGGTGGCCGCATGCTGCCGCTGCCGCTGCCGCTGCCGCTGCCGCTGCCGCTGCTGCTGCTTGCCTGCGAACCGGCCCGTCCAGGTGTCGAGCCGCAGGCGGAGGTGAATGAGGAATTGCCGGGCGACACCTCGCCCCCGACAGAGGACACCGGCGAGGAACCCGCGGACGACTACGATGGCATCTACTCGCCCACCGAGGTGCACCTCGTCGACATCGAGTTGTCAGACGAGGCCAAGCGGCTCCTTCGCCGCACCCCGCAGGAGTACGTCGAGGGCGCAGTTTCGGTGGACGGTGAACGGTTCGAGCGGGTGGGGGTACGCCTGAAGGGTTCGGGCTCCTTTCAGGACCTCAACGGTAAGGCCGCGTTCAAGTTGGACTTCAATCGGTTCGTGCCTGACCAGAGCTTTCACGGAAAGGGCAAGTTGACGCTGAACAACATGCTCCACGACGCCACACAGGTGCACGAGGTCGTGGCCTATGCTGCGTTCGCCGCCGCGGGGCTCCCGTACTCCCGAGTGGGGTACGCCTGGGTCACGGTGAACGACGTCGAGTACGGCCTGTACAGCAACGTCGAAACGGCCGATCGCGACTACATGGAGCGACACTTCGGCCACCGCGAGGGCAACCTCTACGAGGGCGGTTATCCCTACTACCCAGACTCGTGGAATCACGCTGACTTCACGCCGGCAGAGGCGGAATACTTCCAACTCGAATCGGGGTCGGACGTGCAGTGGGCCGACGTTCATTCCGTGATCACGGCCATGAAGGCTGACGACCTCGATGGCGAGTTGTCCAAGGTCGTGGACCTGGACCAGTACGTTCGTTTCCAGCTCGTGGAGGCGTGGACAGGCCAGTGGGACGGCTACGCCTTCGCATCGAACAACTACCGCATTTATTTCGACCACGGCGGCACGGGGCTGATGTCGATGGTGCCGACCGGCTTGGACTATTGTTTCACGTCTGGCGAGAGTCGCCTCGCACGTGCGAGCTCGCCGCTCGGTGCAGCCTGCCAGGGCGACGAAGTGTGCCGAGCCCGGTTCACAGCCATGCTCGACGAAACCCTCGCAAAGGTAGACGCCGCCGAGCTCACTGAGCTCATGCGAACCACCTCCGCGTTCATCGAGCCGTGGGTGTCGCGCGACCCGCGGGGCTATGTCAATGTGGGCCGTACGCTCGACACGGACCTCCGTCAGATGGAGGAGTGGGTCGAGTCCCGCTCGGCGCAGGTCGACACCTGGTACCGCAGGGAGTGACTCAGCCTGGCGCGCTCGCCTCGTCGTCGCCGAGCGTGAGGCGGCGGAACACCTCTTCCAACGAGCTGCGCTCGCGGGAGAGGTCGGTGAGTCGCAGCCCGCGGGACACCGCGAGATCAAAGAGTTCCCCGCGGATGTCGCGGTCGGCGATCACTTCGTAGGGGTGGGTGCCGGCCGTTTCGGCGGTCTGAAGGGCCACGCGTTGCACGCCGGGCATGCCCTCGATGGCAGCCCGAATCGCCCCCTCGGCGAGGCGCACTGCGCCCTCGGTGAAGGTCACTCGAAAGAGGTCGCCGCCCTCGATGGCGGCCCGCACTTGATCGATGGGGGCGTCGGCCACAAGGTCGCCGTGGTTGAGAATGAGCACACGGTCGCAGGTGGCCTGCACTTCCTGGAGGATGTGGGTGCTCAGGATCACGGTGCGTGACTGCCCGATGCGACGGATGAGGTTCCGGATGGCCAGAATCTGGTTGGGGTCGAGCCCGCTCGTCGGTTCGTCGAGGATCAGCACCGGCGGCTCATGCAACAGCGCTTGGGCGAGACCCACCCGCTGGCGATAGCCCTTGCTCAGCGTGCTCACCCGCTGCCCCAGTCGGTCCGCGATGTCGCATTCGTCGGCCACCCGCGCGATGCTCCTCGCTCGCTCGCCCTCGGCCAGGCCGCGCACGCGCCCGATGAAGTCGAGGTAGTCTCGCACCAGCATGTCGCCGTACACCGGCGCGGCCTCCGGCAAGTAGCCGATGTGGCGCCGCACCTGAAGGCTCTCCCCCACGCAATCGAAGCCGTGTACGCGGGCGACGCCGCCTGATGGCGCCTGAAACCCGGTGAGAATCTTCATCGCCGTGGTCTTTCCCGCCCCGTTGGGCCCCAAAAACCCGACGATGCCCCCCTTCGGCACCCGGAAGGTGATGCCCTTCAACGCCTCGAAGCCGCCGAATGACTTCCGCAGGCCCTCTACCGCGATCATCTCTTCCATCCCTGCCGCTTACCACGTTGCCCGTCGCGCCGACCCTCGGAAAGCGTGCTACAGTGCTGCGCGCCGGAGTACCCATGCTCGCTCTCGTCCTGTTCGCCTGCAACGACAATACCCTGCTCGTCGATGGGGATCCCAGCGGCGGCACCTCGATGGACGATTCGGGCGCGGCCGTCGATCAGGCCGCGCTCGACGCGGAGTGGGACGGCGCTCGCCTCGTGATCGAGAGCCCGGCGTCCGCGGCCTTCCTCGCCTTCGAAGAGCCCTCCACGTTCAGTGCGGTCGTATACGGGGCCGATGGCGAGCCGAAGGAGTTCGATGGCATCACGTGGGCGAGTGATCAAGACAGCGAGTGGGCCCTCGCAGGGGCGCTGATGGAGGATGCGTCGCTTGAAGTGGGTACGCACGCCCTCACGGCCGAGGCCCTGCTCCCCAACGGCGACCGGCTCGCCTACACGGTGGGCGGCGTGCTCGTGCAGAGCGTCTACGCTGGCGTGTACGTGGGAGATCTCGCGATCACCGCATCGGGCGACTACAACGGGCAGGCCCTGTCGCTCGGTTGCTCGGGCGCGCTCACGATCGTGGTCGACGCGGAGGGAGAAGCGGCCGTCGGCGAAGCAGGCTGCTTGCTGAGCCTGCTCGGCTACGATCTTGACACGAGCTACCTGTTTGACCTGGAGAACGACGAAGGAGCGCTGGCGGGCACGGCGAGCATCGACCTCCAGTGGTTCGCCCTCCCCGTCGAAACCACAGGTGCGCTCACCGTGGATGGCGAACTTACGGGCGCCTTCACGGCCGATGTGGCGGGGTTCCTCGCGATGGAGGGAAGCTACGACGCTACCCGGCTCACGCGCGACCTTTCAACAGTAGAGTAGCTCTGGCGGCTCGCGGAGCGCCGCCAGTTTCAGGCGCCCACCTCGAAGGCCCAGGCCTCCCACACGTCCGGAGAGACCGATCGCGGGACGAAGAACCCAGCCATCCACGGTGCGGCCGCGTAACGGCCGGGCTCGGCGGGGAGGGGCACGCGCAGGTGTCCGTCGGCGAGCGGTGTCGGTGTCACCTCCACCTGCGTGGCGGTCGGCGACCAGTAGGTGCCGCCGTCGCGGGTGCTCAGCCGCAGGGCGCAGCCATCCTCGTCGAGGCGGTAAAGGCGCCACTCCACGTCGTGCACGTCGAAGAGGGCCGTACCCGCGGGTGCCACCGGAAGCACGGCCTCGGCGGGCACACAAAAGCGTTGTTCGGTCGGCGTGGCGGTGCGCACCAGCCCCGGCGAAGGCACGGCTGCGTAGCTCGGCTCAAGGTAGAGCCCCGGCTCCGACGGCCACGCGCGGAGGCTCGCGCGCGAGGCCTCTGGCGCCAGGAGACCGGTGGCGTCGATCTCGAGAGTGGCGCCCGCGTAGGTGGGGTGGGTCACCGCGAAGCGATGGAGGGCTCGCTCACAGCGTACGCGGAAGGCCCCGGCGGCGTTGGATACCGCCTCGCAGCCGGGCGCTTGGAGGCGTGCGCCACCCACGGCCGCGCCGTCCAAGTCGGTCACCGAGCCGGAGAGCTCAACCGTGCAGCTTACGAAGACGACGATCCACATTCAGCAGCCGCTGCCTTAGCCGATCACCAGGGCATGGTCGATCTTCGCGGCCGGTACGATGAGCGTGCGCCTCTCGCCCTCCAACGGCTGGCCGTTCTCGCCAAACCAAGCCTCGACGGCGACCTTCCAGCCGAGTGAGTGGTCTTCGCCCACGACGCCATCCAGAATCACCACGCCGCGCGGCACGTGCCCGGCCACAGTGAACAGGGGCTGCCGGAGGAAGATTCGTACGCGCATCTGGGCTCCATCGGGTGGCATGATGTAACTCAGAACCCCACGGGACTGGCCGAAGTGCTCTTGACGTGTCTATACTTACTCAAGCATTCCGTGCGTTGGTCGGCCCTCCCTCTCCTCGTGTTGCTGCTCCCATCTTCTGCCTGGGCGGGGGAGGCATTCGCCACGTGGATGCGTGACGCTCGGGAGGTGGTCCCGCTCTCCTCCTCGGCCGGCACTCCCGACTCGGTGAGGTCGCCCGACTTCGGCCTCGCGCCCGGTCAGTCGCTCTACGCGAAGTTCGTGACGACGGCGGGCTCCTTTTCCTGCCTTCTCTCGCATGAGGGTGCCCCGATCTCCGTCCGCGCCTTCGTCGACCTCGCCCGTGGTGAGCGTGCATGGCGCGACCCCCGTTCGGGCGTGGACACCCTGCGCCCGCTCTACGCCGGCACGCTGTTCCATCGCATCATTCCCGGCTTTCTCGTACAGGGGGGCGATCCCACCGGAACGGGCACCGGCGGCCCGGGGTTCTCCCTCGCCGACGAGAATACCAGTGTCTCCAGCTTCGACCGAGCCGGCATTTTGGCCTTCGCCAATCGGGGCCCCAACTCCAACGGCTCGCAGTTCTTCGTTACCGACGGCCCCGCCCGGCATCTCGATGGCCGCTACACCGTCTTAGGCCTGTGCGCCGGCGAGGAGGTGATTGCGCGCATCGCCGCGGCCCCACGTGGCGAGCGTGATCGCCCGGTTCGCCCTGTCGTGCTCACTCGGGTGGAGATTTCCAGGCGATAGGGCTCTAGGCCGTCCACGGGGTGCGGGCACTGGGCCTTGCCCCCCGTTTCACGTTAGCCTCGCACCATGATCACGCTCCTCCTCAGTCTGTTGGCCTGCAAGGACAACGCCGCCCTCGCCGAGAACGACCGCCTCAAGATCCGCGTCGGCGATCTCGAACGTGCCAGCGCACGACTGGAGAAGGACAACGACGCGCTGAGGGCCACCGTCGAGCGCCTGAGCGGCGCGGCCGCCGAAGGGGAGAAGTCCGACCGCCTATCGGCGCTGGGCATGGAGCCCGGGCAGAGCCTCTTCGCTACGTTCAAGACTTCGCTGGGCAGTGTGGAGTGCAAGCTCCGGCCTCAGGAAGTCCCAGAGACGGTCGCCAACTTCGTGCAGCTCGCGCGCGGCGAGAAGGAGTGGACCCACCCCCGCACGGGCGTGGTGTCGCGGGCGCCGCTCTACGACGGCACCACCTTCCACCGGGTGATCCCGGGGTTCATGATCCAGGGCGGCGATCCTCTCGGCACCGGCGGTGGCGGGCCGGGCTACACTTTTGCGGACGAAGTGGGCGACTTCACGGTGTTCGAACACACGGGCATTCTCGCGATGGCGAACGCGGGCCCCAACACCAACGGCTCGCAGTTCTTCATCACCGAAGGCACCCCCACCCACCTCAACGGCAAGCACTCGATCTTCGGTGATTGTGTGAACCTAGACGTCGTGGGCAAGATCGCCAACGTCCCCACGGGCGCCAACGACAAGCCGGTCACGGACGTGGTGTTGGAACGCGTCGAGATCAGCGCGAGGTAGGCGGGAGCGCTGCGGCGACAGTGATCGAGATCGCCACCCCCTCCGGTGTCGGCTCGACGGCCAAACCCACGGCGGCCCATTCACGGGCGAGCGCGGCGTGCCCGCTATGGCTCCACCACATGGTGTCCAGACAGTCCACGATCGTGGCCGCCCGACATTCGCCGGCGGCTCCCGCGAAGTAGCCGACGGCCGCCAGTTGGGGCCCCGTGGCGGGCAGCGGGCGCCGGGCGACGAACTCCCGCAGGCGTACCCGGGCCACGCCGTCGAGGGCGGCCTCCCGGTCAGGAGCGGCTCGGTCGTACCACTCGTCAAGGTCGTCGAGGCGGTTGAGCAGTTCGTCGTTGAGGTCGCCGTTGGACTCGGCGGTGGCGGGGCCACGCAGGGGGGCTGCTTGCGGGGTGGGGCGGTCCACGTAGAGGGGAAAGGTCGCCACTTCCCCTTCGGAGTCGCTCAGCGTCACCAACCACTCACCAGGCTCGTCTACGGTCAGGCGCTCGTCCGCGCGTAGAAGCGTCCCGCTCGGCGCCGTGGCCAGCACCGCGTGGCCAGGGAATAGCAGGGTGGAGCCCCGCGCGGGCTCCCGCGGGAACGCCTTGAGGTCTCCCCGACGGCCGCCAACGAGCAGCACCCACTGGTCGGTGCCGGCCTCGCGCACCCTCACCAGCCCCACGTCCTTGCCTGCGTAGGGTGCCGCGATCGTGAGCAGCGCTTCGGGAAGCTCATTCTCCGCTACGCGCGCGAGCTCTGCCCGTTCGATCGGCCACGGATACCCCGCGAGGATCGCGCGCCAGCGTACGTCTGCGGCTGAGGTGCTTCCGCTCCGCAAGACCTTGAAGGCCACGGCGCCGGCGGCTCCGCTGAGCGACTCGTCTACGGCAGCTGGCCATGCCCGCGCGACGAGCACGTCGGTAGGCCGCGTGTCCACATGAACGTAGACCATGGACTGAGGAGTGGGGACCCTCGGCTGCGGGCGCGCCAACTCGGTGGTGTCGGGCACCTTCATGCAGGCCAAGAGCAGGAACCACATGCAGAGGGGCCTATGGTCTACGCACCGAGGCGGCCCATGCCGTCGACACCACGGGACGTAAATCTACCTCGTGGCCTGTCCGCCCCTGCGACCTTAAGCGCGACGCCAGTCTGAGGGCTCTCATGGCGGATATCGAAGTGCTCCACGCGGAACTGGTCGGCGGGCGGGTCATCTCGCTGGAAGTGAAGCTCCTGGGCGTCGCGCCTCGCGTGATCGACCGGGCCACCGCTCTGGGCTGGCTCGCCGGAGGGCATTCGCTCATCCCTGTTGCCGGCCACGGCCATGGCGCTGTGCGAGGAGCGGCACTCGAACGCGTCGAGGTGGGGGAGGAGTATTTCCTCCGTACCGACACGGCGGCGCTTGCCGAAGACGCGATTCACTTTCCATAGCGGCCCGTCAGAGTGCCGCAGCGCGCTCCACGGCCACCACTCCGCGCACACTCTTCAGCTTCTTCACGAGGCCGTCGAGCTCGCCGATGTCGTACACGCTCACGCCGAGGTCGCAGATGGCGCGGTCGTCTTCGTCTTGCCGCACGTTCGCGCGCCACAGGTTGATCTTGGCGGTGCTGCACACCCCCGTGATCGCCGCCAGCATGCCCGGCCTGTCTTCCAAGACGAGGTGGAGCAACCCTTGGTGCAGCGTGCGGGACTGGGCGTCCCAGGTGACGGAAATGAACCGTTCCGCGTCGAGCCCGCGCAACTGAGTGCACTCCTCCTTGTGCACGGAGAGCCCTCGTCCGCGGGTGATGTACCCGATGATGGACTCACCTTTCATCGGGCGGCAGCAACGGGCGTAGTCCACCAGAATGTCAGTCTGGCCGCTCACGAGGATGGCATTCTCGGCGGGACGGCGCACCCGCTGCAACAGGGATTGGAACGCGCTCGGTGCGGGCGGCGGCTCGATGGGCTGAGGGAGCAGGATGCGCCCCGCTTCCGTGGGGCCGACGCTCCCCGCGAGCAGCTTTCCCGCCAGCTCATCCACATCCTCGTACCCCGCGTCCTTCAAACGACCGGCCAGCTCGCGGTCGCTGAGCACGCGCTTGAGGCTAGACCCCTGCTTGCGGAGGGCACCGTCGAGGATGTCGCGGCCCAGCGCCACTGCTTTGTCGGAAAGCGACTCGCGCAGCCGCTTCCGGATTTTCTCCAGCGCTCGGTGGCTGTGGGCCCATTCGAGCCAGTCGCGAGTCGGATGTGCATCCTCGCGAGTGAGGACCTCAACGTTGTCGCCCGTCTTCACCAGCGTACGGAAGGGGACAAGGCGGCCGTTCACCTTCACGCCGCTCGCGTGGTTTCCCACCTCGCTGTGCACGTGGTACGCGAAATCGAGCGCGCTGCTGCCCTCAGGCAGGAGCACCACGTCCTTGGCGGGGGTGAAAACGTGGATGGTGGCGCTGAGGTCGGAACGGGCGGCGTCGAGGAAGTCGGAGGGGTCTTCGATGTCGCGCGCCATCTGGATGAAACCGCGTAGGCGCGCCAGCTCTTCGAGTTCGGCGTTCGACACGCTGAGTCGGCCGTTCTTGTAGCGCCAGTGGGCTGCGATGCCGGTGTCGGCCACCCTGTCCATCGCCTCGGTGCGGAATTGGATCTCGATGTCGCGGCCGTCGGGCCCCACCACGGTGGTGTGGAGCGACTGGTAGCCGTTGGCCTTCGGCATCGCGATGTAGTCTTTCATCCGCGTGGCCACGGGGAAGAAGGCGGAGTGCACGAAGCCGAGCCCGACGTAGCAGCTGTCCCGCTCGGTCACCATCACGCGGAAAGCGAGCAGATCGTGCAGATCGCCGAGCCCCTTTTCGGTGCGCTGGAGTTTCTTCCAGATGCTGTACAGGTGTTTCACCCTCCCGGTCACGATGCAGTTCAGCCCGCGTGAGACCAGCGTTTCGGAGATCAGCGCCTTCGTTTCGGCGACGTACCGCTCCCGGGTTTCGGCATCGAGTTCCAGCGCCGTTTCCAGCTCCTGATATTCGGCGGGATGCAGGTATCGGAAGGAGAGGTCCTCCAACTCCCGCTTCATAAGTTCGAGCCCGAGGCGGTGGGTGAGGGGGGCGTAGATGTCGAGGGTTTCGCGAGCGATCCGCACCTGCTTGTCCGCTCGCTGGAATTGCAGGGTGCGCATGTTGTGCAGCCGGTCGGCGCACTTCACGATGATCACGCGGATGTCCTTTCCGAAGGCGAGCACCAGCTTGCGGAAATTCTCGGCCTGCTCCTCGAGTTTCCCGCGGTAGGCCAATTTGCTGAGCTTCGTGACCCCCTCGACCATCTCGGCCACGGTGGGTCCGAATCGTTTCGCGATGTCCTCCACGCTGGCCTCGGTGTCCTCGAGCGTGTCGTGCAGCAGGCCGACCGCGATCGTCTCCACGTCCATCCGGATATCGGATAGGATCAACGCCACGTTTAGAGGATGGATGAGGTAGTCTTCACCGTTCTTTCGAATCTGGCCGCGATGGTGCATCGCGGCATAGAGGTACGCCTCCGCTACCAACTGGGTGTCCGCACCGGGAGCGTACTGCTGCACCCGCCGCAACACTTCATCGATCGACAACTCGGCTCGCCCGCTCAACACGCCACCTCTGTCCAGTTTGCGCCCGCTTGTGGCAATGTCAAGAGCAATCCGCGGGCGTTCAACAGACCGCGACTTCGGTCCAGGGACCATGGGGATCGTGCCCGAGTCGGGCAGCGAGGAAACTCCGCAGGTGCGGAGCCGGACCGTCCACTAGACGGATGAGGCAACGGGTGCCACCCCCGGCGAGGTCGTGGAACTCGAACCAGCGGGCGGCCATGGGGAGGCGGAGGTCACCGGGCTGTACCTGTCCGAACCGAAGTCGGATCGCCAAGGCCTCGCCCGCAGAGCGCCGCGCCTCCGCATCGGTCGGCAGCGACCACCCGCTGTCAGCCTTGACCATCTCGTGCCCCAGCAACACCGGAGGCCCACACTGGGCGAGGAATTCCCGCATCGTTCGGAGCTCACGAGCGGCCATGAGCGTGAGGTCTACACCGGGCGGCGCGGGTTCGGGCACCGATCCGTGGAACAGGTCGAGCAGGCGCTCTGTCCAGCTCGGCGGGTAATCGGGGTGCCAGATGCGCATGCGCGCCATCACTCCAGCATACCCGACAATGCGGGGCCCGCGGGGTTCCATTAGGAAGCGGGATGCGCCTGCCGCTCGTGGCCTTCGACATCGACGGAACCCTGCTGCGTACGCGCGGGGCGGGCCGCCAAGCCCTCGACGAAGCTTTCCTCCAGCTCTTCGGCTGGCCCGACGCCACCGAAGGCGTGAACGTCGCGGGGGCCACCGACGAGGTCATCTGTGCGGATGTGGCAGCCCGCTTCCAGGCACCGTGGAGCCCGGCCGACTCCGCCCGCGTGATCGCCGCGTACCTGCCCGCGCTCGAACGGCGGTTAGCGGAGCCCGAGCGCACGGAGGTGCTTCCCGGGGTGGGGGCCCTGCTCGACGCGTTGGAGGGCGTGGCGCACGTGGCGCTGCTCACGGGGAACTGGTCGATCGGCGCCCAACGAAAGCTCGCCGCGGCCTCCCTGTTGGGGCGTTTCCCCTTCGGCGCCTACGCGGAGGATGCCAGCGATCGGAACGGCCTGGTGCCGGTGGTGCGCCGGCGGGCCGCGGAGCGGGGGCTCGCGGTGAGCGGCGTGGTGGTGATCGGCGACACCATCAACGACGTGGCCTGTGCGCGGGCGGGCGGGGCGGCCGTGGTCGTCGTGGAAACAGGATTCTGCACGCCGGAAGCGCTGGCGGCCTCGGGCCCGGACCTTCAGGTGAGGACGCTCGCCGAGGGTGCGCCGTGGATTCTCGCGCTGGTCGCCGCAGCACAGGACATGCCAGCGAGCGCGTAAGCGGCGGGGTCAGTCGCGCGGCAAGGCGAAGAACGTGGTGGTCGGATGGGCTCCGTTCGAGCCGTCGATGCCGCCCGCGAAGAGCACCCCCAAGTCGGGATCGAAGAGCGCGAGCGGGAACTGCGACGGAGCCGAAAGCCCCCCGGCTGCGTCGGAGGCCATGCAGTCGTTCAAGATCACCGTGGTGTCGTCTTCCGTGTCGTACACCTCCACGCAGGAAATGGCGGAGTCGTCGTACTCGACGGGGCCCCAGCCGGCAGCCCCGCCGGCGAGCACCACGTGACGGTCGTCGATAAGCGTCGCGGAGAGCCCTGCGCGGGCGATTTCCATTTCTCCGACGGTCGCCCACGTTCCGGCTTCGGCGTCGAATCGCTGCACGAGCGGGCTGGCAGCGATCACCTCGTCGAAGTTGTGGGTGCTGTCGCTCTCCACCCCGCCGAACGCGAGCACGTCGCCGTTGTCCAAGGCCACCATCGCGTGAGCCGCCACGGGCACCATGTCCGAAAACGGGGAGACCGAGCCGTCCACACCGACGCCGAATGACGTGCCGGTCACCAACCAGACGCTACCGCCGTCAAAGCGGGCTCCGCCGGCCACGAGCACCCCGTCGCTCCCGATGGCTGCGAGGCCCACGGCGAGCGAACCCGCCACGAACTCGCCTGCCTCGCGCGGCCCCTCCACCTCGGAGAAGGAGCGGGCGACTGGATCGTAGAGTTCGCCATCCTGCAGGTCGATGAAGTAACCGGCGGATGCTGCCCCGTACCCACCCCAGATCAGCACGCCGCCCTGCTGGTTGGCGGCGGCCTGATGCCCCGTTCGCGCCGTGTGGAGGGTGTCCCGGCTGGGCAAGGCATCGGAGAAGCTGGAGGTTTCGGGGTCGAAGAGGCGGCAGTCCGCCGTGACGGCCGTGCCGTCCCTGTACCCGATCGAGTCGGAGCCGCCGACCAACAGGAACATCCCGGCGTCGCCGGAGGTGAGGCGAGTGAGCGTGAAATCGCGCCGGTTCGTCTCGGTGTCGCCCGAGGCGTCGACATACTCGGGGAGCGTGTCGGCCTCGAGAAAGGTGAGGGAGGGGTCGGGAGCGCCAAGGTCGAGCGTCCACACGACGTCGAGCTCGCGGTCAGGATTTTTGGTGGAGCGGTTCCCCACCCCGCCCATGAGCACAAATCGCCCCTCTCCTAAGGCGGCCCCGCCCCCGAGCGCCCACTCCTCCGGCAAGCCGCCGAGCCGCGCCAGGGAGTCGGGCACCGTGACCAGCACGGTGGTTTCGAGCTCGTCGGTCGTCGAGGAAAGGGGATTCGACTGCCCCCAGCCCACCAGTTCACCCTCGTCGTACACCTCCACCACCACCCTGGCACCGTCGAGAACGGGCAGGTCCTTGGCCTCGGCGCTTCCTCCCGACTCCGGCACATCCAGCGGTACGCGGACGGGTGCGCCCACCCCGTCGTCGAGCAGCAGATCGATGCGATCGGCGCCGTCGAAGGGGTTGACGTCGGGCGGGGTGACCGGCACGAGTGAGAGGGTGTAGTTCGCCGTGCCACCGCCTGAGCTGCTGGTGCCCGAGCAGGCGGCGAGCAGAAGGAATGAAAACATCATCCCGCCCAGCGTAGCACGGCCCGATAAGGCATCGCCATGCTTCGGTCCCGGCTCTTGGCCGCCACTCCGCATGCGTTCAGCGGGCGCGCGGACGGGGACATGCGCCGCGAGGTGCGTGGCCCCTCCGAGGCTGTGGTGGCCGCACTCGGCGGGCGAGGCCCCTTGGTCACGGCCACGCAGGTACACGGGCGGGCCGTCGTGTTCGCCGAGCAAGTGGGCTCCGATCCCGTCGAGGCCGACGCGCTGGTGTGTACGACGCCCGGGACGGTGATCGCTGTCCGAGTTGCGGACTGTGTGCCGGTCCTGCTGGCCGCGCCGGGCGGGGTGGCCGCCATCCACGCGGGCTGGCGCGGTACCGCAGCCGATGTGGTCCGCGAGGGACTTCGGGCGTTGTGCGAGGCGACTGGCGTTGCCCCCTCGCGGGTGCGTGCCGCGGTCGGCCCGAGTATCCGCGGCTGCTGCTACGCGGTAGGCGACGAGGTGATCGTGGGGGTGGAGGCCGTAGCGCCCGGACGCTCCTGGCTCCGTGGCCAGCAGGTAGACCTCGCGATCGCCAACGCGGAGATCCTCGCAGCGGCTGGCGTGGAAGTGGAGGTCGTGGGAGGGTGTACGCGCTGCGGCGAGGGATGGTACTCCCACCGGGCCAGCGATGCAGAGCGGCAGGTGGGTGCGATCGGCCTCCTGGGAGCCCCCGCGTGATCCTCCTCTGGCTGCTCAGTGCTTGCGCCGACGAGCAGCTGGCCCCTTTGAAGGGTGCCCTCGTCGAGTACGAAGCTGGGCGGGCCGCGCTTGCGGAAGGCGATGCGGCGGCGGCGGCGGAGGCCTTTGCTGCTGCCCGAAAGGGGGACCCCTCGAGCGCGGTCCTGGCGCTCTGGGAGGCGAAAGCGCACGCCCAGGCCGGGAACCTTGCGGCTGCTGAGGCGCTCGCCACCGCCACGCAGAAAGCACACCCGGACGCCGGCCTCGCTTGGTACAATCGCTCGGCGTGGCGCCTGCGTCTCGGCCGGCCGGAAGAGGCCGCCGCCGACCTGCGCCGGGCACTCACCCTCGGAGTTCGGTCGCCCTACGAAGCGGCCATCGACCCCGACTTCGCCGTGGCCCTCGGTACCGCTCCCTTCGCCGAGCTACTGCCGCCGGGACCGGCGTTCGCACGCAGCGAAGGCCCTCAGGGAGCGGTTTTCCTAGGCAGCGACGTGCTGGTGGCCGTGGAGATGATCGCCGCACCTCCCGTCGTGCTCTCGCTGCGTCGCAGCGGCGACGACCCGGGTTGCCTCCGGCTCGACCGGGTCGTGGAAGACGACCACCGGGCGCCCGGTGTTCTGGCCCGGCGGGTGGAGCTGCGGTTGCGGGCCGTCGCCCCGTGCACGGCCACCCTTCACTTCGAGGTGGAGGTCACCGCCCCTACGAAGGCCACCGTGGCGGTGCCTCCCGTGGTGGTGGTAGTCGAGGCCCCCTCGTCGTTTCTGGCCGGCCCGGCCGCGCAGCTCCCTCGCGCAGTTCCCCTGCCGGGGCTTCTCGCCGCCACGGACGGCTCGTGGTCTGCCGGGCGGCTCGGCAACGTGGTCTGGGCGGTGGGGCGCGTCGACGAGACGCCGCTAATCGGCGGGCGGGCGCCCGCGTTCGGGTTGGAGCTGCGGGTGGATGGCGAAACTCGCGCGGCAGGCGGCGGGTGGTTCGCGGCGGAACCGTCCACTGTGACGGCCGCGGGGTGGTCGGCGGCGATCCCCGCGGCGACGGCGGGCGGTGGCTGAGCCCGGCGGCCGGCCGCTACGGAGGCGCCTTCGTCATTTCCGTTGTTTCTTACGGGCTCTCTTGGCGTCTTTCGCCTTCTTGCGCCGGAGATCCCGCTCGGCGGCCGTGAGCGCCGGCGGACGAGGTGCTTCGGGAGCGCCCATGCCGGGTAGGGCCATGCCGGCCTGCTGAGCGTACTGGGCCATCCGCTGCTGGAGGGCCTTCGGGTTGAGGTTGCCGCTCATCATGCCGGTCATGGAGCCGACCTCTTTCATCATGGCCCGGGTCATGTTGAACCGAGTGTGCAGGTCGCGGACTTCCTGAATCGGCCGACCGGAACCGCGGGCGAGGCGAGCGAAACGGGACTCGTCGAGGAGGTCGGGCCGCCTGCGCTCCTGGGTGGTCATCGACTGAATCACAGCCTCGACCTTGACCAGTTCGTAGTCGTCCAAGGCACCGGAGGGCACCTGAGCCATCACTTCGTCCATGAAGGGGAGCTTGCCCATCACGTCCTTGAGTGAGCCCATCGACTTGATCATCTTGAGCTGGCTCTGGAAGTCGTCGTAGGTGAACTGGCCGCGCAGCATCTTCTCGGCGTCGGCTTCGGCCTTCTCTTTGTCGACCACCTTCTCGAAGTCGCTCATCAGGCCCACGACGTCGCCAAAGCCGAGGATGCGGCTTGCGAGCCCAGCCGGGCGGAATTCTTCGAGTTTGTCGAGGCCTTCGCCCATGCCGAGGAACTTGACGGGCTTGCCGGTGACCGCCTTGATCGACACGGCGGCGCCACCGCGGGCATCGCCATCGAGCTTGGTGAGCACGAAGCCGGTGAACGCGAGCCGACGGTCGAACTCGGCGGCGGTGCGCACGGCATCTTGGCCGATCATCGAGTCACACACGAACAGGATGTTCTTCGGCTGGGTCTTCTCCTTGATCTGGTCGAGCTCGGCCATCAGCGTTTCGTCGAGGGCGAGGCGCCCGGCGGTGTCGAAGATCACCACGTCGCGTCCCACGTTGCGGGCCTGGGTCACGGCGGTGGTGCAGAGCTGCACCGGGCTCATGCCCTTGATCGAGAACACCGGGACACTGAGCTTACGGCCGAGCGTGACGAGCTGGTCCACTGCGGCCGGCCGGTACACGTCAGCGGCCACGAGCATGGGTTTCCGCCCCTGAGAAACCAGCCGCCGCGCGAGCTTACCGGCGGTCGTCGTTTTCCCGGAGCCTTGGAGCCCCACCATCATGATGAGCGCGGGCTTTCCGTCGAGATCGAGGCTGGAGTCGGCCGGGCCCATCATGGCCTCGAGCTCGTCGTAGCAGGCCTTGATGAAGTGGTCGGCGGGTGTGGCCTGGAAGGGCTGGTTCTTCACCTTCAGGGTGACCACCTGCCCCAGAGAGCGCTGTTTTACGCGCTCGAGAAAGTCCTTGGTGACATCGAGGCTCACGTCGGCCTCGATCAGCGAGGTGCGCACATCCCGAAGTGCATCGGCCACCGCTTCTTCGGAGAGCTCGGTCTTGCCTTGCAGTTTGAGGCGCGCGTTGCGGAAACCGCGTGAGAGGGTGTCGAACATGAGGCGGGCGTCTAACGTGAAACGGGGGTGTGGCCTACGGCCCGGCGGCGGACGTGGCGGTTAGCGAGGAAGGATGATCGACGAGTCCACCTTCCGTCAGGCCGTTTCGACCACCATCAAGGCGCTGGGCCAGCAGATCGACAGCATCGACACCGACGATCTCGACTGGAAGCTCACGGACGGGGTGCTCACGGTGGAGTTTGAGTCGGGCGGGGTGTTCGTGCTCAGCCAGCAGGTACCCACGCGGGAGCTGTGGCTGAGCGCATTCTCGACCGCCTGGCATTTCCGCTGCGACGGCGCCGGCTGGCCGGAGCGGGACACCGGGGTGGCCATGGCGACGGTGTTGAGCGGGTTGTTCACGCGGAAGTTGGGCGTGCCGGTTTCGCTGTCGTTGTAGCCCTCACCCCCGCCCCGTAGACCCAAAGCCGCCGCTCCCGCGGTCTCCAGCCGCCGCGGGCAGCTCCTGCACCTCCACCAGCGTACTGGCCGGTACCGGCGCGAAGATGATCTGGGCAATGCGTTCCCCGCGCTGCACCACGAACGGCTCGGAGCCTAGGTTCACCAGCGGCACCAGCACCTCACCACGGTAGTCGCTGTCGATGGTGCCGGGGCTGTTGATGAGCGTGATCCCGTGCCGAAAGGCGAGCCCGGAGCGGGGCCGCACCTGTCCCTCCCAGCCCTCCGGGATGGCGAGAGCGATGCCACAAGGCACGAGCGCTCGCGCCCCCGGAAGGAGCGTGAGCGACTCGGTGAGCGCGGCCCGAAGGTCGAACCCGGCCGCGCCTGCGGAGGCGCGAGCCGGCAGGGGGAGCCCTGCCCCGTGGGGCAGGACCTGAACCGCGATGCGCTCCATGGAGACTCCTTCCTGCGACGTTTCGCGGAAGGCTTAGTCTTCCAGCGCTTCTTTGCGGCTGAGGCGGATCTTGCCCATGCGGTCGATGTCGATCACCCGCACCAGCACCTCGTCACCCTCGCTCACCACATCGGTGACCGCGTTGACGCGCTCCTTGGCGAGGTGGCTGATGTGCACGAGGCCGTCGGTGCCGGGGAAGATTTCCACGAAGGCGCCGAAGTCGGTGATGCGCTTGACGACGCCCACGTAGAGCTTGCCGATCTCGGCTTCCGCCGTGATCTCGCGGAGCATCGCGATCGCCACCGCGCTCTTCGCGGGGTCGCTGCTCGCCACGTCGATCTTGCCGTCGTCGTGCACGGTGATCTTGCAGCCCGTCTTGTCCTGAAGGCCGCGGATCACCTTGCCGCCGGGGCCGATGACGTCCTTGATCTTCTCGGTCTTGATCTGGATCGTGGTGATGCGCGGGGCCCACTTCGACAGGTCGTCGCGGTGGGTGGCGAGGGTCTTGGCCATCTCGGCGAGGATGTGCATGCGGCCTTCACGGGCCTGCGCGAGCGCCTTGGTCATGATCTCGCGGCTCACACCGGAGATTTTGGTGTCCATCTGGAAGGCAGTGATGCCCGCCGTGGTGCCGGTCACCTTGAAGTCCATGTCGCCGAGGTGGTCTTCGTCGCCGAGGATGTCGGAGAGCACCGCGTAGTCGTCGCCTTCCTTGATGAGGCCCATCGCGATGCCGGCCACGGGGGCCTTCATCGGCACACCGGCGTCGAGCAACGCCAACGTTCCGGCGCAGACCGTGCCCATCGAGGAGGAGCCGTTGCTCTCCAAGGTGTCGGCGCTGCAGCGGATCACGTAGGGGAACTGGGTCTGCAGGGGGAGGACCATCTGGATGGCGCGGTGCGCGAGGGCGCCGTGGCCGATCTCGCGGCGCTTGGGGCCGCGCATCGGGTAGGCCTCGCCGGTGCAGAACGGCGGGAAGTTGTACTGGAGCATCCAGCGGCGGAACATCGTGGTGCTGCCGGCGAAGTCGATGCGCTGGGCTTCGTCTTCCACGCCGAGCGCCACCGTGGCGAACACCTGGGTTTCGCCACGAGTGAACACCGCCGAGCCGTGGGCGCGGGCGGAGACGCCCACTTCCGTCCAGATGGGGCGGATTTCGTCGCTGGCGCGCCCGTCGATCCGGAGACCTTCCTGGATGACCTGGGTGCGCATGGCGACCTTCACCAGCTTGTCGACGATCTCACCGGCTACCCCGCTTGCGGCGGTGGCTGCATCGCCCTCGAGACCCTCGGTGGCGGCGGCGAGGCCAGCGGCCCGCGCGGCGGCGAGGGCGGCCTTGCGGTCACCCTTCACGCGCATGCGCAGGGCGGCCTTCACGGCGTCGCCAGCGGCAGCGGTCACCTTCTTGAGCGTGGCGGCGTCGGGCTTTGCGGCCTCGGGAACAGCGCGCTTCTCCGCGTTGCCGGTGAGGACGCGGAGCTGGTCGATGGCCTTGCAGATGTCCTTGATCGCGGCGTGCGCGAGGTCCATCGCGTCCATCATCAGGGACTCGGAGACTTCCTTGCCGCCGCCTTCCACCATGCACACGGCATCGGCTGTTCCGGCCACGACGATGTTCATGTCGGCTTCGTCGATCTGCACGCGGCTGGGGTTGATGTACAGCTCGCCGGCGTGACGAACCACGCGCACGGCCGCGCAGGACTGCTTCACCGGCACGTTGCTGATGAGGGTGGCCGCCGAGGCGCCAACCACGCTGAGAACGTCGGTGTCGTTGTCGGTGTCAAACGACACCACGGTGGCGATGATCTGGGTTTCGAAGCGCCAGGTCTTCGGGAAGAGCGGGCGAATCGGACGGTCGATGATGCGGGAGGCGAGCGTTTCGCGCTCGTTGCCGCGGCCTTCGCGCTTGGGGAAGCTGCCGGGAATCTTCCCGTAGCCGCCAGTGCGGTCCATGTATTCGACGGTGAGGGGGAGGAAGTCGAAGCGGGCGGGGGTGTGGCCGGCCACGCAGGTGACGAGCACGCGGCTGTCTCCCTGGGTGACGATGACGCTGCCGTCGGACTGCTTGGCGTACTTGCCCGTTTCGATGGTGAGAGGACGACCGCCGACTTCGACGGTTACGGATTGGATATTCATCTGGAGTGCCTTTGCCCGGAGTTCGGGCGTTCCGGCTCTGGCCGGTGGGAGTGCACGTCCAAAGGCCCGGTCCCGTGGACCGTGAGCCTGCCCGGAATGAGCCAGCCTTCGTAGGACGAAGGTGCTCAGCCCGCGAAGACCCGCGGAGCGGGGTCGCTGGAGGTGCGTGGGGGAAGAAAAAGAACAAGGGCGGCCCGAGGGCCGCCCGACAACTAGCCGCGAAGGCCGAGCTGCTTGATGAGGGCCTGATGGCGAGAGGGACTCTCGCCCTTCAGGTACTTCAGCAAGCGACGGCGCTTGCCGACGAGCGCGAGGAGCCCACGACGACCGTGGTGGTCCTTCTTGTGCTCGCGGAAGTGCTCGGTGAGCGTGTTGATACGCTCGGTCTGGAGGGCCACCTGGACCTCGGTGCCGCCGGTGTCCGTGTCGTGGGTGCGAAAGGTGGAGACGATCTCGTCCTTCCGCGTGTGGTGCAAAGCCATGGGTACTCTCGGGTTACCTCGAACCGCATCTACCGGGCATGGCACCCGAGTAGCACAGAAACGAGGGGGCGGGCCCTATCCCAGAGCACCCTCAGCGTCAAGGCACCCGGACGGGGGTGAACACCATCGTGCCGGCCGTGAGGGCGCTCAGCGCGAGGTTCACGCCTTCGTAATCGTCCGGGTGAGCGTTCACGAGGCCGGCCACGCCCACGGCGTACTCGCCCGGCTCTTCGAAGACGGTCGCCGCGATCGTGGCGGTCAGCGACGAGGCGCTGTGGGTGAGCCGGTAGAGGTCGGTGGAGTCTTCGGGGGTGGAGTCGTAGACGGTGACTCCATCGGCGAGCCGGACGACCTTCACGAGCAGGTTGTCGAAGGGCTGTCCATCAAGGTCCAGCTCAAGCGCTTCGCCCGCCGCCAAGGTGGAGGGGATGTCGAGCTCGGGCGCGGGGGGCGTGGTCAGGGTGATGCGGCTGTCTTCGTCCCGACGAATCGTGAGCGAGGCCTCCACGTCGGAGTGCCAAGCCAATCCGTCGTCGCCGTCCGCCGTCCACTCGCCCGCGCCTTCATTGGTGAGCACCAGCTCGCCGTCGGGGTACTCCATGAGCACTTCGGCGTCGGTGATCGGCGGCGCGTCGTCGGCGGAAATTCCCGCGGCCTCCGACAAGAGTACGCGGGCTTTGCTCCCCGCGGACCAGTCGCCTTCTGCGGCCGCCAACGCTTCCGGCAGGGGCTCCATGCCCACGTAGAAGGCCTGCACGACCAGCGGCTGGGTGAGGTCGTCCACCGTGTCGCTCAGGAGCAGGAGGTCGGAGCAACCGAGGAGCAGGGTGAACAGCATCGACGAGCCGGGGATGGGCTGGCAGATCGGCTGCGAAGGGCGTCCACTTGAGGCGGAACGGCCTGTCGGGCGCTCAGCGCTGCAGGTCTTGAAGTTTAATGACAGAAAGGTCGCCGCGCTGAAGCGCGGCAAGCGCCTCCGGCAGCGCCTTGGCCGCCTGAAGGTTGGTCACGCAGGCAATGCCGTAGCGCAATCCCGCGAGGCGCATCGCGGCTTCGTCGTACTGCGCCTTCTTGCCGAGGGGAGTGTTCACGAGCAGCTGGATGTCGCCGTTCTTGATGCGGTCCACCACGTCCGGACGGCCCTCGCGCACCTTCCACACTCGCTCCACCGGCACCCCGTGCTTCACACACAGCGCAGCCGTGCCCTTCGTTGCGAAGAGGTGGAAGCCGAGTGCGTGGAGCGCGCGCGCGATGGCGGGCGCCTCGTGCTTGTCGGCGTCGCGGAAGGAGAGGAAAACGCCGCCCTTCGTGGGGAGCGACAGCCCGGCGGCGATCAGCGCCTTGGCGTACGCCTCACCGAAGGAACGCCCCACCCCCATCACCTCGCCGGTGGAGCGCATCTCGGGGCCAAGCACCGTGTCGACACCGGGGAAGCGCCGCCACGGGAAGACGGGCGCCTTCACAAAGCTGTAGCCTTCGCCCCAGGGCGTCATGGGTAGGAACTCGCTGAGCTTTCGCCCCAAGACCAGCTTCGTGGCGATCGCGGCGATCGGGTGACCCGTGGCTTTGGCGAGGTAGGGCACCGTGCGGCTGGCCCGCGGGTTCACCTCGATCACGTAGACCACGCCGGCCTGAACCGCGAACTGCACGTTCACCAACCCCAGCACCCCGACCCGCAGGGCGATGCGCCTCACGACGTCTTCCATTTCGGCGCGGCACTCGGCGCTGAGCTGGATCGCCGGGAAAACCGTCGTGCTATCGCCCGAGTGGATGCCGGCTTCCTCGATGTGCTCCATCACCCCGCAGATGTGCACCTGCTCGAGGTCGCAGAGCGCGTCGACGTCGTACTCAACGGCGCCTTCGAGGAAGCGGTCGATGAGCAGGGGGTGGTTGTCGGAGACGAGGATGGCTTCGTCGACCGCCGCCTTGAAGTCGGCGTCGTCGAAACAGATTTTCATCGCTCGACCGCCCAGCACGTAGCTGGGGCGCACCAGGAGCGGGAAGCCGAGCCGCGCAGCGGCCGCAAAGCTCTCCTCGCGGTTGTTCACCATCTCGCCGTTGGGCTGCCGGATGCCCAACTCGATCATCAAGGTGTTGAACCGACGCCGGTCTTCGCAGATGTCGATGGCGTCGGGCGAAGTGCCGAGCACGGCGCCCACTCGATGGCTGAGCTTGAGCGGCGTTTGCCCACCGAACTGGAGGATCGTGCCGCGCGGCTTCTCGCGGCGCACCACGCCGCGAACGTGCTCCGCCGTGACGGGCTCGAAGTAGAGCTTGTCGCTGGTGTCGTAGTCGGTGCTCACCGTTTCGGGGTTGCAGTTCACCATCACCGCGGTGAGCCCTTCTTCGCGCACGGCGAAGGCGGCGTGGCAGCAGGCGTAGTCAAACTCCAGACCCTGGCCGATGCGGTTCGGGCCGTTGCCCAGGATCACCACCCGCTCCGTGGCGGCGCTCCCGGCTTCGCACTCCTCTTCGTAGGCGCTGTACAAGTACGGTGTGTGCGACTCGAACTCGGCTGCGCAGGTGTCGACGCGCTTGTACACGGGCTCCACCCCCAGCTGCTCGCGGCGCTCCGTCACGACGCCTTCGGGTAGGCCGGAGAGGGCCGCGATGCGGGAGTCCGGCAGGCCAGCCCGCTTGGCCGCCACTAGCGTTTCTTTCGAGAGCTGCGGCTGCTTTCGGAGCGACGTCGAAACGGCCCGCTCGGCTTCGATCATGCTCCACAAGCGGTCGAGGAACCAGGCGTCGATCTGGGTGAGGTCGCGGATTTCCTCGGCGGGAACACCCCGACGGAGCGATTCGAGGATCGCGGGGAGGCGGTCGGGGGTGGCCGCGACGGTGCGCTCGCGGAGGGTGGCATCATCCCAGCGCGAGGCATCGGAGAAGCCTCCTTCCAGCGACGCGATGGCTTTGCCGAAGGCTTCGTCGATGGTGCGGCCGATGCCCATGACCTCGCCGACCGACTTCATGCTCGTGCCGAGCTTTCGGCTGGCCCCGCTGAACTTCTCAAAGTTCCAACGTGGAATCTTCACGATCGTGTAGTCGATCGCCGGTTCAAAGCACGCGGGCGTTACCCGCGTGATGTCGTTGCGGATCTCGTCGAGCGTGAGGCCGACGGCGAGCTGTGCGGCGATCTTCGCGATGGGAAAGCCGGTGGCCTTGCTCGCCAGCGCGGAGCTGCGTGACACGCGCGGGTTCATCTCGATCACCCGGATGTCGCCGTTGTGGGGGCTCACGGCGAACTGGACGTTGCTGCCGCCGGTCTCGACTCCGATTTTGCGGATGATGGCGATGCTGAGGTCGCGCAGCCGCTGGTACTCCACGTCGGTGAGCGTCTGCGCGGGCGCCACGGTGATGCTGTCGCCCGTGTGCACCCCCATCGGGTCGACGTTTTCGATGCTGCAGATGATCACCACGTTGTCGGCGAGGTCGCGGATCACCTCCAGCTCGAACTCCTTCCAGCCCAGCACGCTCTCTTCCACGAGCACCTGGCGGGTAGGGGAGAGGTCGAGTCCCTGGGCGACGATGTCGCGCAGCTCATCCATGTTGTAGGCGATTCCGCCGCCGGCGCCGCCTAGCGTGTAGCTGGGCCGAATCACGCTGGGCATGCCGATGTCGCGGGCGATCGCCTCCGCTTCCGCCACCGTGGTGGCCACCTCGGCCCGCGCGCAGGTGGCGCCGATCTCCTCCATCGCGCGCTTGAAGAGCTCACGGTCTTCGGCGAGCGCGATCGCCTCCGGCTTCGCGCCGATCAGCTCCACGGCGTAGCGCTCCAGCACGCCGCGCGCGTGTAGCTCCATCGCCACGTTCAGCCCGGTCTGGCCTCCCACCGTGGGCAGGATCGCATCGGGGCGCTCGCGGGCGATCACGCGCTCCACGAACTCGGGGGTGAGGGGCTCGATGTAGGTAGCGTCGGCCACGCCCGGATCGGTCATGATCGTGGCGGGGTTGCTGTTCACCAGCACCACGCGGTAGCCGAGGGCACGCAGCGCCTTGCACGCCTGAGTGCCCGAGTAGTCGAACTCGCAGGCCTGGCCGATGACGATCGGTCCCGAACCGATGATGAGGATGCTCTTAAGATCGGTGCGCTGGGGCATGGGGCCTACCTCGCGAGGCGGAGGAAACGGTCGAGGAGCAGGTGGCGGGAGTCGTGCGGGCCCGGCGCGGCTTCGGGGTGGAACTGAACCGCGATCACGCCGAGCCCGTCGTGTACAAAACCCTCGAGGGTGTCGTCGTTGAGGTTCATATGGGTGACACGCCCGCCCGCCGCCGTCACCCCCGCAGGGTCTACACAGAAGCCGTGGTTCTGCGAGGTCATCTCCACTCGTCCGGTTTCGATGTCGCGGACGGGGTGGTTGCCGCCGCGGTGGCCGAAGCGGAGCTTGAAGGTGCTGGCGCCGAGCGCGAGGCCGAGAAGTTGGTGCCCGAGACACACCCCCAGCAGCGGCTTCTTGCCGAGCAGTTTCTTCACTTCGGCGACCATCCCCGGGAGCGCGGCGGGGTCCCCTGGGCCGTTCGCGAGGAAGACGGCGTCGCAGTCGGCGCCGAGCACCTCGGCCGGCGTGCTGGCGGGGAAAACGTCCACCCGGCACCCCTCGCTGGCGAACAGCCGCAGGAGATTGGTCTTGCAGCCGCTGTCGAGAACCGCGATTCGGGGCCCGCCGGTGCCCTCCGCGAAGCGCCAAGGCTCGGGGCAGCTCACTTCGTCGGCCAGCGCGCGGCCGGCCATGCCGGGCCAGGCCTGGATGCGGGCGACTAGCTCGGTGTCGTCGACGTTCTCGGTGGTAACGGCCGCGCGCATCGCCCCCTTGCTGCGGATGTGCCGAACCAGCGCGCGGGTGTCGATGTCGTGGACGCCGGGCACGCCGGCCGCGCCGAGGTAGTCGTCGAGGCTGCGGGTGGCGCGCCAGTTGCTCGTGGTTCGTGAGAAGGAACGGGCCACGAAGCCCGACAGCCACAGGCGCCGCGACTCCACGTCTTCGTCGTTCACGCCGTAGTTGCCCACGTGGGCCGTCGTCATCACCACGATCTGCTCGCAGTACGACGGGTCGGTGAGCAGTTCCTGGTACCCGCTCATCGACGTATTGAAGACCACCTCGCCCACCCGGGTGCCCGTGGCGCCGAAAGCCAGACCTTCGAAGCGGCGACCGTCTTCGAGGAGGAGCACACCTCTGGCCATTGCAATCCGGGGAGCGCGGCGCGGGTAGCGCGGCAGGCCCCCCCGGGCAAGGGGCAATGCGGGCCGAAGCCGGGGCGGTAGCGCGGTTTCGAGTTAGGCCCGCGGCCCATGGACCGACTGCTCAGCCTGCGCGACGCTCATCCTTATCTTCGGTTGTTTCGCGGCCGAACGTTCGTCATCAAGGTGTCGGGCGCCATTCTCGCTCGTGCCTCGGCTCGCGACTCGCTGGCGGAGGACATTGCGCTCCTGCATCACGTGGGAATCCGGGTGGCCCTCGTGCATGGCGGCGGCCCCCAACTCGACGCGCTCTGTGCCCGGCTCGACGTGCCTCGGGAGGTGGTGGCCGGCCGCCGGGTGACCGACGCCCACACGCTCGAACTCGCGCGGATGGTGTTTCGTGGGCAGCTCAATAGCGAGCTCGTGGCTTCGCTGAGCGCCCATGGGGTCCGCGCCGTGGGGCTCGCCGGGGGCGACGGCATGACCGTGCTGGGCAACCGCCGCCCGGCACGCACGGTACGGGATCCGTCTACCGGTACCGAGACCGCGGTGGACTACGGCTTTGTCGGCGACATCACCCGTGTAGACGACACACTGCCGAAGATGCTGCTGGAGGCGGGAATGGTGCCCGTGTTCTGCTCGCTCATCGCCGACGCCACGGGGAGTCTGCTCAACACCAACGCCGACACGATCGCCTCGCAGCTGGCGGTGGCGCTCAAGGCCGACAAGCTGATCGTGTGCACGTCGGTGGCCGGCCTCCTCGAAGACGCGGGCGACCCCCGCCGGCTCGTCAGCTACGGCGACCTCGGCACGGTCGAGGACCTCATCCAACAGGGTGCCGTGTCGGGCGGCATGCTGCCGAAGCTCGCCGCCGTGAAGGACGCCTTGCTGGGAGGCGTTCCGCGTGTCCACCTCATCGATGGCACGCGCAGCGAGGCGCTCCTGCTTGAGGTGTTCACCAACGAAGGGTGCGGCACGATGCTGGTGGCCCGCCGCGACGAGGGGTAGCCCCGTGGCGGCGGTGATCCCCCTCTTGGAGCGGCTGGTGGCTGCGAGGAGCCCCTCCCGGGAAGAAGCTCCGGTCGTGGACGTCTTCGAGAGCTGGGCGGCGGGCGCGGGGTTTCGGGTGCACGCGGTAGGCAACAACCGCTGGGTGGTCCGCGAAGCCGCTGTCGCCGGCCCCACGCTCCTTCTGCTTTCCCACTACGACACCGTGCCCGCCACGCCGGCATGGAGCCGCGATCCGTGGGTGCCCACGCGCGAAGGCGACCGACTCTACGGCCTTGGCGCTAACGACGCGAAGGGGTGCCTCGCGGCCATGATGGAGGCGTTCGCGGGGGCGCAGCTTGCCGTCGGGAGGCTGATCCTCGTGGCGGCTGCGGAAGAGGAGGTGGGCCGCAACGGCTTTGAGGTGGTGTTCCCGCAGCTCCCGCGGCTCGATGCGGCCATCGTGGGCGAGCCTACCGGCCTCGACATTGCCACGGCGCAGAACGGTCTCTTGGTGCTGGACTGTGTTGCGCGAGGTCGTGCCGGTCATGCAGCACGCCCGCACCTCGCCGACAACGCGCTCTACACGATGGCCCACGATCTCCTCGCCATCGAAGCGCTGTCGCTCCCCCGCGTGCACCCACGCGCGGGCAGCACCACCTGCGCCGCCACCATCGCCCAGGGGGGCGAGCGCCACAACGTGATCCCGGGTGAGGCCCGTTGGACCGTCGACATCCGCACCACCGATGCGTACACGGTGGAAGAGCTGGTGGCCTTGGTGCGGGAGCGGGTGCAGAGCGAGGTGGAAGTCCGGAGCGCGCGCTTCGTGGCGGTGAGCACCCCACCGGGTGCGGACATTCTCGCCGCTGCCTACGCGGGGTGGGGGAGCGCCGTAGAGTTCGCATCGCCCACGCTCTCGGACTGGGCGCATCTGCACGGGGTGCCGGCCGTGAAGTGGGGGCCAGGGGCTTCCGAACGCAGCCATACGGCCGACGAGTGGGTGGAAGTGTCGCAGGTGGAGGCGGCGGTGGGCGCGTATCGCTTGGCCATCGAATACTTTCTGGGCGGGAGGGAGTGCTGATGCGGCTCTGGGAAAAAGGGGGCGCGCTCGATGCCGAGGTGGCGGCGTTCACGGTCGGGGACGACCCGGTGCTCGACCTCGCTTGGGCCCGGTACGACGTGGTCGGCTCAGCGGCCCATGTCCGGGTTCTGCGGGCGGCGGGCCTGCTCGATGCTTCCGAGACGAAAGCGCTGATCGGCGGACTGAAGGCCCTGTTGGAAGAGATGGAACGGGGCGAGTTCAGCATCGCCGCGGCGGAAGAAGATGTGCACACGGCCATCGAGGCCCGCCTCACGGAGCGCCTCGGCGCCGTGGCCGGTCGCATCCACACCGGCCGCAGCCGCAACGATCAGGTGCTCACGGCGCTGCGCCTGTGGATGCTCGACGAGCTCGATGCCATCGAGGTGGAATGGCACGCGCTCGCAACGGCGTGGCTTCGGTTTGCCGCCGCCCACGAAAACCTGCCGCTCGCCGGGTACACCCACCTCCAGCCGGCGATGCCCTCGTCGTATGGGCTGTGGAGCGCCGGATACGCCGCCGCCCTTCTCGACAGTCTGCCGCTGTTGCACGCTGCTCGGGCGCTGGTGGATCGTTGCCCGCTCGGTACGGCCGCCGGCTACGGAACGCCGCTTCCGCTCGATCGGGACTTGGCTGCACGACTCCTTGGCTTTGCCACCGTTGAGTCGCCGGTCACCACTGCTCAGCTCTCGCGGGGCTTGGTAGAGGCGGCCGTCCTCGGGGCGCTCGGCACCGCCACCGGGCTCGTGGCGCGCTGGGCTTGGGATCTGGTGATTTTTTCCTCGGGAGAGTTCTCGTTGGTGCGGCTCCCGTCGGCATTTACGACCGGCAGCTCCATCATGCCTCAGAAGCGCAACCCGGACGTGGCCGAGCTCTTGCGCGCCTCGGCCGTGGGTGTGCGAGCGGCGCGGCGGGAGATCGAAGACCTAGTGGCGCTTCCAGGGGGCTACCAGCGCGACATGCAGCTGACGAAGGGGCCACTTCTCCGGGGAGTACGGCAGGCCCGCGCCTCCATGCGCATCGCCGCCCACCTCGCCGGCGCCATCGAGGCCACTCCCCGCCCGCTCGATCCCTCGCTGTTCGCCGCGGCCGACGCCTATCGCCGCGACAAGCCCTTCCGAGAGGCGTACCGCGAGGTGGCCGCCGAGATCGCTGCGGGCACCTTCGCTCCCGAGCCCAGCCCGCCGCCGGGGTGGGACGTGGCGGCTTTGGAGAGCCGGCTGGCGTCCGTTGCGCCGCCCGGCTCGCGGTGGCCCGCGTGGGCGGAGCTGTTGAACGAGTAGGCGGCCGGTCCGTGAACTCGGGGTGCTATCATGCCCCATGTCCTCGCCGGACGAGACGCAGATCCAGGAGCCGGCGGTGGATGTCACCGAGCCGGAACTCGTGGCACCGGCGACCGGGGAGGACGCGGCCACGCGCTACCAGGTCGGCATTCTGCTCGGCAAGGGCGGCTTCGGCACCGTGCGTCGCGTGTTCGACACCCGCCTGCAGCGCAACGTCGCCATGAAGACGCTGCACCGCGAGCCTGATGGACCCACCGTCCGCCGATTCCTGCACGAGGCGCGGGTGTCGAGCCGCCTGGAGCACCCCGACATCGTGCCGGTGTACGACCTGGGCACGGACCCCGACGGCATGCCCTACTTCACGATGCGCGAGATCCGAGGCACCAACCTGTCGGTCCTCGTGCGGGAAGAGCGGGTCGGCCGCCTGGCCCGCCGCATCCAGATCTTCGCGCGGGTGTGCGAGGCGGTGGCCTACGCGCACGACCAGGGCGTGCTGCACCTCGACATCAAGCCAGGGAACGTGATTGTGGGCGACTACGGCGAGGTGCTGCTGCTGGACTGGGGGCTCGCCGCCGAGGCCTCGGGCGATCCGGCGGACCCCGAGGGCGAGATCATCGGCACGCCGTCGTACATGTCCCCCGAGCAGACCTACGCGGATCCCTCCCAGGTCGACGCGCGCAGCGACGTCTACTCCCTCGGCGCCCTCCTCTACGCGCTCCTCGTCAACCGCGCGCCGTTCCGCAACGAGCCCGATGTAATGGCGGCGGTCCGACAGGGCCGCTTCGTCGCACCCCGGCGCGCCACATCGGGGCGCGTCCCACGCGAACTCGACGCCATCGTGCGCAAGGCGATGGCGGGGAACCCCGCCGATCGCTACGCCAGCGCAGCCGCGCTGCGCGACGACGTGCGCGCCTTCCAGGAAGGCCGCCCCGTCTCCGCCTTCCGGTACGGCCTCGTCGACCGCGCCTGGAAGTGGCTGGCGCGCCACCGGACCGTGGTGCGCTCCGTGCTGATCACGTCCGTGGTCGCCCTCGGTCTCCTCGGGGCGGCCACGGTCGTCTACGTGGTCGAAGTGCTGGCGGCTCGCGATCGGGCGCTCCTCGCCGAGCGGGCCGCGGCGCTGCGGCTGGCCGACAGCGAACTCGCCCTCGCGACCTCCCTGGCCGATCAGGAGCGCGCCCCCGAGGCTCGGGAGCGGTGCGAAGCGGCGCGCGCGATTTACGAGGCGCAAGGGGTCTCGGCCCGCCCCGCCGAAATCCTGTCCAGTTGGCTCGCGTGGCGCTTCGCGATGCCCACCGCTGAATGGCGCCCAGCCATGACGCCGGCGGCCCTCTCGGGCGACGGTCGCCAGTTGCTCGCTATCGACACCGAGGCCGCGCGCATCCTCGACACCGTCACCGGCGAGACGCTCCGTTCCGTGCTCGTTCACGGGCCCACCACCGGCGGATTCGTGCTCGGAGCGCCCTGGCTCGCCACCCTCGACGGCGAGACCTGGCGTGTCGGCCCATTCGGCGAGAAGCCGGTGGTCTCGTTGCCGGCGCAGGGGACCGCCGATTACTCGTCGACCGGCCTGGAGATTCGGCCGACAGGCGTCATCGTGAGGGGAGACGGGGCCCGCGCGTGGAGCCTAGACGGGGCGCCGGCTGGCCCCGACGTCGAGGACGCGTGGGTGCAGCGGGTGTCCTCGGACGGACGGTACGGCGTGGGGCGCTCGAAAGCGGAGGAGCCGTCGCCCGTCCGCGCGGCCCCCCACCTCTTCGCGTGGGACCTCCTGACCGGCGCCGTCCTTGGCACCTGGAACTGGGAGCCGGGCGCGGATATCGCGCCGGGCCTCGTCGCGCGGGTCGAGAACAGCACCCTGCACCTGGAGCGTCTCGGCGGATCTTCCCTCTGGGAAGCTCCCGTCGGCTACGGCGACATTCCGACCTTCGTGCGCGACGCCGCGGAGATCGTCCTGGTCGGCCCGTCGGGCTTCCGCGTGCTCGACACGGCTACGGGGGAGTTGCTCCGGCGGGTGTCGGCGCCCGGCGCGGTCACCGCGACGGCGGGCATGTCCGCCGTCAGCCCGGACGGCAGGCTCGTGGCGACGCTGTCCGACACGTTGCAGGTCTGGCCGCTCAGCACGCCTCGGCGCCAGGTTCCGCTCGGCAGTCCCCCCACCTCGGTGGCGTGGTCCGCCGACGGCCTCCTGCTCGCCGCAGGAACCTGGTCGGGCGAGGTGTTGTTCATCGAACCCGCGACCGCGAGCGTGCTGAGGCGCGTCGAGACCACTCCGCGCGGCACGCGGGACGTGGCCTTCACGGCGGACGGACGACTCGCGGTCAGCGCCGATCGCGACGGGAATTCGCGCGTGATCGATACCGCCACCGGCGCGATCCTGCGGACGCTGCGCGGCGGCGAGACGCTGGCGATGGCCGTGGAGACCACAGCGGAGGGCCATGCGGCCGTAGTCGCTTACGACTCCGGCGGCTGGACCTACTGGGACCTCGACACGGGCGCGGTCCGCGCGCGCGGGGTGCCGGCGGGCCAGATCGCGTGGGACGTCGCGGTGCACGGGGACCGCGTGGTCGTAAGCGGCCGTTCCGCGAGCGATCCGGTGGCGGCGGCCTGGTCGCTCGCCGGCGGCGAGGCCACCTGGCGCGGGGCTGGCGTCGGTTCCGCCTACGGAGTTGACCTGTCGCCCGATGGCACTCGCGTGCTCGTCGGGTGCCACGACAGCCGGCTTCGAACCGGCGAGGTCGGCCGGGAACTCGAGGAGGTGGCGATCGGGAAGGAGCTCGCGTTGACCGTGGACTGGTCATCGCAGGGGTTGGTGGCCGTCGGGCGCTTCGACGGCACCGTCGAGTTCTTCGATCCAGTCACGTGGATACGCCAGGGCGCGTTCAAGATGCACGAGTCGGTCGCCGACCTGGCGTTCTCTCCCGACGGTCGAATGCTGGCGTCGGTGGGAGGCGAGGGCGAGCTCATCGTCTTCGACCTCGAACTCGGCTCGCGGATGGCGGGGACGATGGCGCCCGGTGTCGGTCCCGTGGATCGGGCCCGGCTCGCCGAGGGCGCGATGATCCGTGGCCAGTGGTCCAGGGCGGTTGAGCTGCTTCGGGCGATGGAGGCGCCCCCGCCACTCGAGCTGGCGCGGTCGCTGTGGGCGAGCGGCGACTACGACGGGGCGCGCGAGGCCCTCGGTCGGGTGACGGACGAGGCGTCGGCGGGGACGGTCGCCGCGTGGCGAGGCGCGCCGTAGGTACCGATGGCAACTGTGACGGCCTGCCCGACGACACCGACGTGGACGGCGACCACCACCTCGGCTGCGAGGACTGCGACGACGCGGACGCGAGCGCCTACCCCGGCTCGCCGCCCTCACACTTCCGGGCTCGCGGTGGCCCGCGTGGGCGGAGCTCTTGGAAAAGTAGCCGGCGTAAGGGCGCGTTAGTGGCCCCTTCAGGAGACTCTCATGCTTCACACGCTGATCATCCTCGCGCTCTCCGCGTGCCCCGCCGCTGACCTGGCCCCGGCCGACACCTCCGACCCCATCGACACCGCCGACACCGGCGACACGGCCGCGTCCGAGGACCTCGTGTCCGAGTGCACCACCACCGGCTGCGGAGGCGACGTGGTGGGCCTCTGGACCATCCAGCAGGCTTGCGTGGTTTCCGTGCGAGAGCCGATGGCCGGCTGTCCCAGCGGGTACTCCGAACTCATGGAGGCCAACATGGCGGGGACGGTGGACCTCGTGGCCGACGGCACGTACAACTCGGTGTCTACGGGTTCGAGTGCCACCATCGACTTCGTGTTTCCTGCGGAGTGCACCGAAGGAGCGGAGTGCGCTTCGTACGGGGAGACGATGGGCGGCCTGAGCTGCGTGGATCGTGCGGAGGGCGGCTGCACCTGCACGGCCGTTTATGAAGCAGGGCCGAGCGCCGAAGACGGAACGTGGTCCGTGGCGGGCACCGAGCTCACGCTGCAGTCCAGCGCTCCCGATGTAGAGCCCGTTACGACCCCCTACTGCGCGGACGTGGACGAGCTTTGGGTCGGCGTTCAGACCGGCGAGTCGGGGTCGTTCAACGGCATTTATCTGACGCGGTAGTTGGGAGCGGCCGGTCGCCGCTGTCAGCGGGGCTCCAGGTACTCCAGAATGCCGTCCTCGCGGACCAGGTACAGCATCCGCTCGGGCAGCGCGCCGCCGGGCCCCCACGCCACATCAATGACCGGGCCCACGAAGTCGGCAACCAGCACGAGGCGCTCGCCTTCCACGCGGTACAGCCGGGGCTCATCTCTGCCGGCGACGACGAGGAGGCGATCCGCGCCGTCGTGAGTGAGGGCTCGTGGGCTCTCTATCCGCGGGTTCACCACGCGCTCGCCGACGCGGAGCGCGCCTGCAGCGTCGATCCAGGCGATGCCCTCGCCGATCGTGGTCGAGAACCGGGCGTCGGGGCGGAGGGGCACCCGCCGTTCGGCTGGCAGAGGTGAGGGGGTAGTCTTGCCCTCGAAATCCACCTGCACCCATCCGCTGGCGGTGGTCACCACGAGCGTGGCGGGAACGCTGCCGTGGTCCAGTTGAACGGGGTTGGCGAGCCCGGTCGCGAGCACGTAAGGGGCGTCGAGCGACCGGGAGAGGCAGGCGGTGAGCAGGAGGAGCACGGGGCTCTCAGTTCTGCACGACGCGCGCAATCCGCTCCACCAGATCGGGAATGTCCCCCTCGTCGATGGAGCAGAAAGCCACCCGCAGCGCGTTCTCCGACGTGACGGCGATCACCCCGGTGGATTGCTCCTCGATGAGCCGCCGCCGCACCGTCTGGGCGTCGTGCTCGGGGCCGAGGGGCAACAAGGCGAAGCAGCCGCTGTTGAACGGGAGCGCCGGCACCTTCGCTGCGGCGAGCGCCGTGCGGAGGGCTTCGTAGCGGCGCTTGAGCACGCCTCGGACTTCGTCTTGCTGGCCGGCGAGGTTCGGCTCTCGCAAGGCGGCCAGAACGACCGACTGCGCGGGCGCGCTCACGCTGGAGATCGTGCCGCGCAGGATGGCGCTGGCCTTCTCCACCAAAACGTCGCCCGCGGCGCCGGTTGCCGAGAACGTGAGGAAGCCCACGCGACCCCCGAAGAAGAGCAGTTCCTTGCTGGCCCCGTCTACCTTGCACACGAGCAGCCGCTCGGGGTCGGCGCCCACGGCGAGCTTGGTGTAGAGCGAACTGCCGTAGCAAGAATCGTCGAAGTAGTAGCCCGCGTAGGCGTCGTCGCAGACCACCGCGAGCGGATGCGGGTGGGCGTGGATGCACGCCGCGATGGCGTCGGCTTCGGCTGCGGTAGGCGAGTAGCCCGTGGGGTTGTTGGGGAAGTTCAGGAGCAACGAAGCGGGCCCGCGAAGCTCAGCCAGCCGCGCGCCCATCGCTTCGATGTCGAGCCCCCGCGCCTCATTGAAGAGCGGAAACGTGCGCATCTCGGCGCCCGCGCGCATGTGCCAGATGGTGTCGTAGTTGTCCCAGTAGGGCGTGGCGAGCAGGAGGGGGTGCTCCGGCGAGGCGAAGAGGTCGGCGACCAAGGAGAGCCCGTGCGACATCCCGTTGGTGACGACGGGAAGGGTGGCGGGTGCGCTGCCGAGGCGCTCGCGCCACGCCGTCCGGAGCGGCAGGAGGCCGGCGGTGGGGGCGTAGAGGAAGGCCTGTTTCGGGTCGAGGCCGACGAACCGACCGGCGAGGGCAGGCAGCGTGAGTGGCTGACCGTCGCCCGCCGTGATCTGCCCGATCGAGGCCTGACGCTCACAACGTGCCGCCTCGGCGGCTTGCTGGGGCACTCCCAGCACGAGCGCGGCCCGGCGGCCGAGCGGCGACAGCAGGCGCGCCGCAGCCGGGTGCCCCGATTCGAGCTTGGCGAGGAGGTCAGGCATGACGGCCCGCCAGCGTATCGCGCGCGGGAGGCGCTGGCGCGGGCATGGTAGGCTCGGACACGCACGAATCACCCGAACACCGAATAGCTTCCCCGGCCATGAAACAGCTCACCCCGCAGCTCTCCGACTACACCGTGCCGAGCGAGCCGTTCTACCGGGCCATCGACGACGAGGTGGAGCTCTTCACGCAGGCCGCGAATGCCCGGTTGCCCGTGCTCTTGAAGGGACCCACCGGCTGTGGCAAGACCCGCTTCGTGGCCCACATGGCGTGGAAGCTCGGCCGCCCGCTGGTGACGGTGGCCTGCCACGAAGACCTCAGCGCGAGCGACCTCCTCGGTCGATACCTGCTCCACGGCAACGAGACCGTCTGGGTTGACGGCCCGCTCACCACGGCCGTTCGGCACGGTGCCATCGTGTACCTCGACGAAGTGGTGGAGGCGCGCAAGGACACCCTGGTGGTGATCCACCCGCTCACCGACGATCGGCGTGTCTTGCCCATCGACCGGCTCGCCACGGTGTTGACCGCGCCTCCCGAGTTCATGATGGTGGTGAGCTACAACCCCGGCTACCAGTCGGTGCTCAAGGAGTTGAAACCCAGCACCCGGCAGCGGTTCGTTTCGTTGGAGTTCCGCTATCCACCGCCTGATCTGGAGCGGGAAATCGTCGCCCGCGAATCCGGGCTGGACGCGGAGCGGACTGGCAGGCTCGTGAAGGTGGGCGAAAAAATCCGCAACCTCACGGATCGGGGCCTCGAGGAGGGCGTCAGCACGCGGCTTCTGGTGTACTGCGCGAAGTTGCTGGTGCACGGCGTGGAGGCGCGTTCGGCCTGCCGCGCGGCGTTCACCCGCACGCTCACCGACGACCGTGACCTGGGCCGGACGATCGACGAGATCGTGGCGGATTATTTCTGATCCGGGACCGCCTCAAGAAGCGGCTCGGGGAACTTCCGCCCTGGGCCTTGGACCTCGGCCCGGCGCTTCACCTCCTCCGCGCCGACGCCTCGGCGCTCCGCGCCTGGTACCGCTACCGCGCCGCCATCCGTGAGGGCATCGGCGAGCCCGAGGCCGAGGCGTACGGCCGCCTCGTGGCGGCCGTGGCCCGGAAGGATGGCGAGCTGGCGCGCATCGTCGCGGTCTCGATCCCCGACAACCTCGCACGCGTGCCCGCCTCGCGCCGCGCTCTCTACTTCGCCGTCTTGGAGGAAGTCGCCGCCGACCACCCCGACGCCCTCGGGCTCCTCGTGCGAACGTTGCCCGATCGGGTGGACGAGTTCGACGACGAGCGCCTACGCAGCTTCGTTCGGCAGGGGCTGGCCCTGCACCGCGACAGCCACCAACGGGCCGAGAGTTTCCTCCGCCGGGAATCCGATGCCGCGCGGGTGGCCGTCGAGGCCCTCCACACGGGCGTTGCGCTCTCCGATGTGTCGCGGCTGCTCACGCTGTACGCTCGTTCCCACTGCGGGGAGGACGTGCAGGTGCGCCCCGGCAAGGGGCGAGCGTTCAGCGACGGCCACCATGTCTACCTGCCCGAACGCGTAGACAAGTTCGGCGACGCCCGCGACTTCGCCCTGCTGCGAGTGCTCACCGCGATGGGGGCCGGCTATCTCGAATTCGGAACCTTCGACCTTGACCTTGCGGCGTTGCCCGCACCGCCGGGAGGGTGGTCCAGCCCCCGCGAAGGCGAGAGCGAGCTGGAACGGTGGTTCCGGTCCTTCGGCAACAAGTCACTCGCGAGGGAGGTGTTCCAGCTTCTCGAAGATGCGAGAGTGGAGGCGCGGATCGCCGAGGAGTATCCAGGGATCGCGCGGGACCTCCGGGCGGTGGGTGACGTCATGCGCGGCAAGCGCCCCGAGCCCACGGCACCCGCCGCCCGGGCAGTGGAGGCGCTCGCCCGCGAGCTGTGGCACCTCGACCGCCTGCGGCTCGACGCCCCGGGCGAGGCCTCGATCGCTCCGCTGCTGTCGCTGCGATCGGCACTGGGCCACCTCGATGTGAACGCCGTGGCGCGGGCGGTTCAGGACCACTACCCGGGCATCGAAGCCCTGATGTTGAAGGCGGTGGACGGCAAGCCGCCGCGCAGCCAAGGGAGCGATCGCATTCGGATGCCGGGTGGCGACGAGGCCCAGCCTGAAACGGCGTTCCAGCCGCAGGAGCTGGGCGCGCGGATCGATCCGGAGGCCGCGGGCGCAGACGAGCGCCGAGCGGAGAGCGAGGCGAGGCGGCTGCGCGATGCCGCGGCCGAACGAGGGGAGTCCTTGACGTTGGCGGAGGCGCGCGAGCGACGCCGGGAGGCGGAGCGGCGCGAGCACGCACTCCACGACGCCACGGCGTTCGCCCAGATGGAAGCGATGCTCGACCGCCAGGAGCTCACGGGCGGCGCGCTGGTCGATCCCTCCCAGGCTCCTGACAGCGGCGTTCCTGCGCTCGCGAAGGGACTGCCCCAGGACCCTGACGTGGCCGTGTCGGGCCGCAACTTCATCTACCGGGAGTGGGACGCCTCGATCGGCGACTACAAGCCGCGTTGGGTGGTGGTGCGGGAGGCGCGGCTGCGGGAAGGGGAGCGGGCGTTCGTCGACGAGGTGATGGAGCGCGAACGCCACCACATCGACCGCTTGCGTCGCACGTTTGAGGCGCTTCGCCCGCAGGGGCGCGTTCAGGTGCGTGGGCTCACGGACGGCGACGAGATCGACCTCGATCGAGCGGTCCAGAGTGTCGTGGAGGGGAAGGCGACGGGGCAGCGCTCCGAGCGGCTCTACGTGCGCAACCTTCCCGAGCGCCGCGACGTCGCCGTAGCCTTCCTGCTCGACATGAGCAGCTCCACGAACGAAGCCACGGCCGCCGGGGGCAAGCGCCGGGTGATCGACGTCGAGAAGGAGGCCCTGATTCTGGTGGCCGAGGCGCTCCATGCCATCGGAGACCCCTTCGGGATCTACGGGTTTTCGGGCTACGGACGCGATCACGTGGCGTTCTACGTTGCGAAGGACTTTCGCGATGGCTGGGACGACCGGGCGCGTGAGCGGGTGGGGCGAATGGCGTTCAAGATGGAGAACCGCGACGGTGCCGCCATTCGACATGCCAGCCGGAAGTTGGCGGCGCAGCCCGCCCGCTCGCGCATCCTGTTCCTGCTCTCCGACGGTAAACCGCTGGACTGTGGCTGCGACCACTACTACGACCGTTACGCCCAAGAGGACACCCGGATGGCCCTCGCGGAGGCGCGCGCGCTCGGCGTACGGCCCTTCTGCATCACGGTAGATCCCACGGGGCCGGCCTACCTCAAACGGATGTATGGCGACGTCGGGTACTGCGTCATCGACCGCGTGGACGCTCTGCCCGCTCAGATCGTTCAGGTGTATCGGCGGCTCGCGCTGTGAGAGCCCCTGTTGCGAAGTCGTAAAAAGGATAGACTTGCGGCCTGCCTTTCGACAATGACTGAAGGAGACCCCTTGAAGTACCGTCACCTGCTGTGGATGCTGGCAGCGGCCGCTTGCCCGGGCGCGGCGCTGGCCCACGAGGGCGGATTCGACGCCCACAACTTCCGCCTCTACGCGGCAGATGGCCAGCCCGTCGCCCCGCTCGTGGTGGCCAGCCCCTTTGTCACCAAGGGCTTCTTCGGGGCCGCCGTTTTCGAATACGCGAAGTCGCCGCTCGTGCAGGTGCCCGCCAGCAGCGAGGGCACGCTCGACTTCGACAACGCCGAAACGCTCCTCGACGACGTGATGGCGGCGAACCTGAACGTCGGCTGGGCTCCGGTCCGTTTCGTCCGGCTCGACGTGGGCCTGCCGCTGTTCCTAGCCTCTACCGGGCACGAGGGCGCCAACGGCTTCGCAGCCGGCGACCTCAAGGTAGGCGGCACCGCGGGCTGGAGCAGGGAGGAGCAGCGGGGGTTCGGGGTGGGACTCTCGCCGTACGTCACGATTCCCCTTGGCGCGTCGAGCCTGTACCTCGGCCAATCGGGGGTGGCGGGCGGCGCCGACCTGGGCCTCGGCTACCACGGCGAGAGGCTCCTCGTGGCCGCCAGCGCAGGCTACGCCTATGCGCCCGACGTCACCCTCGAGAACCTGACCGGGGCCGACCACCTCAATGTCGGCGCCACCGTAGGCTTCGAGGTGGTCGAGCACTTCGGCCTGAATCTCGAAGGCCGCGCCGCGTTCCCCCTTGAGGTGGAGTCCGTGCCCGGCACCGACACGCAGGCCGAGGTGCTGCTGCACGGCAAGGCCCAGCTCACGTCGGGCCTGAACTTCCTCGTTGGCGGGGCGGGTGGTCTGAGTGTCGGCGCGGGCACCCCCGCCTACCGCGCCTTCGTCGGGGTCGGCTTCGGTCCGGTTCACAAGAAGTCCCCGCCGCCGCTGCCGCCGAATTTCGACAAGGACGACGACGGGGTCAATGACGATGTAGACGCCTGCGTGGATCAGGCAGAAACGCCCAACGGGTTCAAGGATGCCGACGGTTGTCCCGACGGCATCGGCAGCCTCACGGTCACCACCAGCCTCGGGGGCCAGCCGGTAGCGGGCTCGATCACGCTCAAGGGTGGTGGCGTGGTGCTCACGGGCGCCACTTCCCTCGTGGTGGAAAGGGCCGAGCCGGGCAGCGAGTGGTGGGCCGCGGGCCAGTTCCTCTGCTACCGCGGCGAAGTGAAGGCGACGGCCAACGAGGGCGACACCAAGCTCGACGTGGCCCTCTCCCCGGTGCTGAACTCCAAGGCGGCCTTCGAGGTGGTGGACAAGAAGGGCAAGCCGCTCGAGGGCGTCGTGGTGAAGTGGGACATCGAGGCTTCGCGCGACTGCGTGCCCGTCGGAGAGCCGGTCAGGCTGGCCGGGGGAATGGGCACCATCCCGGTAGGCGCTGGCAAGCACCGGGTCTTCGTCACCGCCCCCGAAATGACCGACTATTCGGGCGAGTTCCAGTTCGTGGCCGACCAGCGCACCGACATCCGAGTGCAGTTGGACCCGGCTGTGCCCGCAGCGGTCGACTCGCCCGCGCCCGCCACTCCAAGGAGCCAACCATGATCTCGACTCTGCAGATTCTCGCTGGCCTTCTCAGCCCCGAGGCGCTCGCGGGCGATGTGTTGTACTGCGTGGACACGGTGCTCGGCACCGACCACCTGAGCAACGCACTGGGCGCGTCGGGCCACACCGTGCTCACCACGACCGACATGCCGGGGGTCTGTGAAAGCGAGATCGGTTCAGGCGCCTACGATCTCGTCGTGGTGGCGATTCAGGGCGATTCGTTCACGATGCCTAACTACGCCGCTCGGCTCGCGCTCGGCGAACCGACGCTCGTTCAGGACTGGAACATCGGGTCCGACGCCGCCAGCGCCCTCGCCTACGGGCTGGTCGCCACAGGCGCCGGCTTGGGAACACTCTCGGCGTTCGACACCTCGATCAGCGCGGGGCTGCCTGGCTCGATTTCCTTGACAAACCCCGGCTGGGGCAGCTGGTCGTGGAGCGTTTCGTCCGGGTACACGACGCTGGCCAGCTTCGAAGACGGCAACGCCGCGATCGTGCGCTACGGCGATGTGATGCTGAACGGTTTCCTCACGGACACCGCCAACGTGGGCTCGGAGGCGGACCTTGAACGGCTGTACGGCAATCAGATTGAAGCGCTGATCGTGCCCGACGGCGACGGCGACGGGTATGACGAAGACGAAGACTGCGACGACGCGGACGCGGCCGTGAACCCCGGCGCTCTGGAGGTCACGGATGGCCGGGACAACAATTGCGACGGCACGGTAGACGAGGCGGGACCGGACTCCGACGGCGACGGATTGTCGGACGGCGACGAAGGCGTGCTTGGCACGAACTCCAACAACGTCGACACCGATGGTGACGGGATGGAAGACGGCGCCGAGGTGTCGTACGGCACTGATCCGCTGGACCGCGACAGCGACGAGGATGGCCTCTCCGATGGAGCCGAGCTCAACGTGTACCTCTGCGACCCGCTGGAGCAAGATACCGACGGCGACGACCTGGGCGACGCGCTGGAGGTGGGTCGGGACTACGCCACCGATGACACGACACCCGGCTACTTCGAGCCTGACGCCGACCCCGACACCACCACCGACCCCGCCGACGCCGACACCGACGACGACGGCCTGCTCGACTCCGACGAGGATGGCAACGAAGACGGCGCCATGACGGGCAACGAAACCGATCCCGTGCTCAACGACACCGATGGGGACGGGGTTCTCGACGGTACGGAGCGGGGAGTGGGTGCGTCGCGGAGCAACCACACCGACCCTTCCAAGTTCAAGGCGGACGCCGACACCTCGAGCACCACCGACCCGCTGCAAGCTGACTCCGATGGAGGTCTGGTGCCCGACGGCGAAGAGGACCTGAATGCCAACGGCCGGGTAGACACCGACGAGTGCGATCCCAACGATCCCGCCGACGACCTCGCCTGTGCGGACGACGATGCGGACGGCCTCTCCAACCTTGCTGAACAGGCGCTCGGTACCGACCCCGCGGATCCGGACTCCGACGACGACGGTATCGCCGATGGCCTTGAGTACTCCACCGGCACCAATCCCGCCGCCAGCGACAGCGACGGCGATGGGCTCCGGGACGGCTACGAGGACGCCGACCACGACGGGCAGACCGAAGAGGGCGAGACCGACCCCCGCCTCGCCGACACCGACGGTGGCGGGCGGAACGATGGGGAAGAACTCGATGCCGCCACCGACCCGCTGGACCCTACCGACGACATTCCAAACAACGTCCCGCACCCCGAGCTCGAAGAGGATGACCTGGTGTTCGCGGGCCGCGGCTGCTCGAGTGGTGGCTCCGCGCCAGCGCTCGCCGGGATGCTGCTCGCCTTGGCTGCGATCGCCCTGCGCCGCAGGATGAACTAGCCCGGATGCAAGAGTGGATTGAGACCGCCTCCAGCGGCCTTCCGGTGCATCGGCTCGGGAATGGAGACGCGCGCGCGGGGGTCGTCATAGTCAGCGAAATCTGGGGAGTCGACACCAACCTCCGGTCGTGGGCCGCTCGTTTCGTGGCGGAGGGCTACACGGTGGCCATGCCCGACCTCTGGTGGCGGGCGGGTGGCCCTCCCGCGCTGTCGAACGCGGAGGAGGTGTCGGCCGCCGTGGAGCGGTTCGACGACGGCCATGCCCTCAGAGATGTTGCCGCCGCCGCCGCCTCGCTGCCGCGCGGCCTCCCGCGGGTCGTCGTCGGCTTTTGCCTCGGCGGGTTGTACGCGCGGTTGGCGAGCTCGGCTGTGCCCGGCCTCGCCGCGGCGGTGGAGTTTTACGGGCGGATCGTCTACCCCACGCTGAGCGCCGCCAAGCCCGCGCAACCGCTCGACCTCCTGCCCGGTCGCGCCTGTCCATTGCTCTGCCATTTCGGGGGGCTGGACAGCATCGCCCCGCCGCACCACGTGGACGAACTGGAGCGGAAGCTCGCCGGGCAGCCGCAGCCGGGGCGGGTGTTTCGGTACCCCGGGGTTGGCCACGCGTTCATGAACGCGTCGCGGGCGGGGTGGAACGCGGCGGCAGCGGAATCGGCGTGGAGGCGTACGCTGCGTTTCCTCGACGAAGCGTTACCCGGCTGAGGCCGCGGCAGAGATATATTTCCCGAAGGAGAGGACATGCCGACGCTGTACGCAGCCCCCGACGAGACGGACGATGACGACTTCGACGACGAAGATTGGAGCGAAGACGACGACGACGACGACGAGGAGGGCAGCGACGAGGAGGGCGACGACGAGGAGGGCGACGACGAAGAGGATTGGAACGAAGAAGACGAGTGGGAGTCGCTGAGCGAAGAAGGCGACGAGGACGAGGAGAGCGACGAGGAAGAGGACGACGGGAGCTTCGAAGACGAGGAGGAGCCTGAGGAGTAGGGCTCAGCGCTCGGGGGGCTGTATGGCGGGTCGCGCGGCGTAGAACTCGCGCAGTGTCTGCAATACGAGGCGGCTCGGCCCGGACACGCGCCGAGCGGCCGGAAGGCTCGCGAGGAAGACGCGGCCGTACCACATCTCGTGGAGCCTCCGGTCACACACGAGAATCGCGCCCCTGTCGCTTGCGGTGCGGATGAGGCGTCCGAAGCCTTGGCGTAGGCGAAGGACCGCGTCGGGGAGCGACCAGGCGCGGAAGGGGTCCAGGCCGCGCTGCACGAGGAGCTCGTGGCGGGCTTGCGCGACCGGTTCGGTGGGAACGCGGAACGGCAGGCGGGGGATCGCCACGAGCCGCAGGCCGTCGCCCTTCACGCTCACGCCCTCCCAGAAGCTGTCGGTGCCGAAGAGCACGCTGCCGCGGTCGTCGCGGAAACGATCGAGCAGCAGCTCACGGCTGCCCTTGCCTTGGCGCAACACGGCGTAGCGGCCGCCGAGCAGGGCCTGAACGCGCTGTCCGAGGTCCTCCACAGCGGCATAGCTGGTGCAAAGCACGAATGCGCCCCCCCTGCTGCACTCGATGGCCTCGGCCAACAGGGCCGCGATTCGCTCAGGCGCCTCGGGGGCGTCGGGCGGGGGGAGGTCGCGGGGGAGGGCGAGCAGCGCCTGCTGCGCGTAGTCGAAGGGGGAGGGGAAGGCCTCAAAGGTGGCGCCGGTCAGGCCGACGCGGTTGAGCCACGGCTCGGCGTTGCCGTTCACCGCGAGCGTGGCGCTGGTGAGCACGGTTGCCGCCATCCCCTCCTGAAGGTGGCGGCGCACGAAGGCGCCGATCTCGAGCGGAGCGTTCGCGGCGGCTACGCCCCGCTTGCCTGGGTCGAGGAAACGCACGCGCCCCTCTTTGTCGTCCAGGAAGGCTGCCGCCAGCTGCGCGTGATCTTGGAGGCGGCGCCGGCCGCGCTGCACGTCGAGGAGCGGCTGCCGCTGCCCGGTGGGAAGCTTGGGTTCGTCGAGCGCGGCCTCCACGGCCCCCAGCGCGGCTGCAGCTCGCTCCAGCTCTTCGATGAGCGTCTCGAAGAAGGGCGCGTCTGGTGCCGGACCGCGCACCCGCACGGGCACCGTGGCGTGGTCTGCGAGGCCGGCGAAGCCGACTTCGGCGGTGTCGCGGGCCTGCACGGCAAGGTCGGCGGCGGTGATGGCCGCCGAGGCTGCCGCGGCCACGCCCGCCCCTATGCGGTCGAGCGCGCCGGGCCGTTTTCGGCCGGGGAGGAGCGGCGCGAGGGCGCGCCGGACCGCGAGTGCCGAGAGCCGACTGTCGCCAGCCCGCGTCGCAGCGTCTTCGAGGTGGTGGCCCTCGTCCAGCACCAGCCTGTCGAACGCGGGCAGGATGCCCCGCCCGCCGGAGTCGGCCTTGGCCACCAGATCACGAAAGAGTAGCGCGTGGTTCACGATCACCACATGGGCTGCGGCTGCTGCGCGGCGGGCCTGGTAGTAGAAGCAGGTGTTGAAGTGCGGGCAGGCCGCACGAAGGGTCTGGTCGGTGTCGCTCTCCACTCGGTCCTGAAGCTCTTCGTCGAGGGCAAAACCGGCCTCAGAAAAGTCGCCGGTGCTGCTGTTGTGCGCCCATGCCGCCACGCGGGCCGCTCCCCCGAGCCCCTCTTCCACAGCCAGCTGCAGCTTGCGCCGGCACACGTAGTTGTTGCGGCCCTTCAAGACGGCGGCCCGGTGCGGCAGCACGCGTGCGAGCACGGGCAGGTCGTCGGTGGCGAGCTGGGCTTGGAGCGTGCGCGTGTAGGTCGAAACGACCACCCGCCGGTCGTTCTGTACCGCCCAGAGCACCGCTGGCACGAGGTATGCGAGCGACTTGCCCGTGCCGGTGCCCGCCTCCAGAGCCGCCACCCCGCCGTCGTCGAAGGTGCGTGCAACGGCGAGCGCCATCTCGCGTTGCCCGGGGCGGGCCTCCCAGCCGGGGAAGGCGCCGGGGAGCAGCACGTCGAAGGCCGCCAAGAGCGCGTCGCGATCGATGGGGAGCAGCTTTCGCACGTGGGGTTCCACCACCCACTGCGCGACAGACACGGGGTTGTCCACGATCACAAAACCCACGCCGTCTTCTCCGAACTGAGCGGCCAGCTCCATGTCGGGCGCGCTCGGGCGCACATCGCCGCTGGGGTGGTTGTGGATCACCACTTGGCCAGCCCGCGCGCGGCCGTGCGGGGCGTTCACGGTATGGTCGTTTCCGCGCGCGTGAACCTCGACCTCCGCGACCAGCCCGCGCTCATCAAGGGTGCCGACCACGAAGATCTCGATGCCCCCAGCCGTGCCGATGTGTCGGCGCAGGGCGACGGCGGCGGCTTGGGTAAAACGTTCGGCAGGCACGCCGGCGAACTATGTCCCGCCGGCTGCTCGGGCTACATTCGCGGATGCCCCACATGGTCATCCTCGCGGGCGGCGGCACCGGCGGCCACGTCTACCCGGCGCTCGCCATGGGCGACGCCCTCCGCGCTTCCGGTCACACGGTCGCGTACTACGGCGATGGGGCCCGGCTCGAGGGTCGGGTCGCCCCCCAACGTGGCTACGCTTTCCGCCCGGTGGACGGCACACCGTTCCCTCGCCGCGGGATCGTCGCCCGGCTCCGGTTCGCGTTCTCGTTGCTCAAGGCGACACTGGCCGCCCGCCGGCTCCTCCAGAAGGACGGCGCCACCCTCGTTCTCGGTGTGGGCGGCTACGTGATGGCCCCCACCGTGCTCGCCGCGTGGACGCTGCGCCTGCCCGCCGTGATCCACGAAAGCAACGTCTCGCCCGGTCTGGCGAACCGGCTGTGCGCGCGCGTGAGCCGGCTCGTGCTGCTCACCTACGACGCCACACGCAAGCGGCTCGGGGGCGGCGCGGAGATGCTCACGGTGGGCTGCCCCGTGAACCCGCGCATCCTCGAGGGGAGCGCCGAGAAGTACGGGCTCCCCGAGGGCCGCCGCGTACTCCTGGTCGTGGGCGGCTCGTTGGGGTCGGCCACGATCAACGAGGTGGCGCTGGCCGCCGCCGTCGATCCGTCCCGCGACTACGCCATCCTCCACCTCACCGGTCCACGGTACTTTGAGGAAGTGCAGGCGGCGTACGATGCACTCCCCGCGGTGGCTCGGCGCGACGTGGTCGTTCGCGGCTACGAAGACCAGATGGGGGATGCGTTCGCCGCCGCCGATCTCGTGCTCGCTCGCGCAGGCAGCAGCACGCTCGCCGAGCTTTGCGCGGTAGGGATGCCCTCCGTGCTGGTGCCTTCGCCCAACGTGACGGACAACCACCAGGAGGCGAACGCCCGGGGGCTCGAGGCCGCGGGGGCAGCGAAGGTTTTCGTGGAACGTGGTCTCGTCGCGGCGCAAGTCGCCGCACAGTTGGGCGCGATCCTTGCTGACGAGACGCAGCTCAGCGGGATGAGTTCTTCCGCGCTCGCTCTGGGACGTCGCGGTGTGGCCGAGTCGATCGCCGCGTTGATTCTGGAGCGGGTGCCGGGGTGATTCTCTGGCTCTGCACCGCGTGCTCCCTGTCGGAGCCCGCTGCGGGCTCGCTGCGCGAGGACTACACCGGGTTGGCGGAGCGCTTGCTGCTCCCCCCCAACACGGCTGCTGTGCGGTGGATGACGCGGGCGGCGGATGCGGCGGGGAGCGGCGGCGGTCGTGCCGACGCCCGAGTGTACGCTTGGGTGGCCACGCCCGGCGGCGCCGCCTCCTGGCTGGAGTCAACTCTGGGCGCTGCCGTGGGTCCGCGAGCGCACTGGGTGCCCGATGCCGTGGCCGACGTACTCTTCACCCCGGGGGAGCTCGCCTCGTTGCAACGCAACGAGGCGCGCGGGAGCTGGAAGCTGGCCTGCGTCCGCTACCCGGGCATCGGCATCGGCCGCGGCGACTTCGGCTCCGGCATGGTGCTCGACTGCGGCGACCACATGTACGCCACCCTCGCCGCACGCTAACGTCACGCCACGGCAAACCAGTCCCGCCCCTCCACGAGGTCGGGTCGGAGCACGGCCAGGTCCTCGCGGATGCTGTCGCGCGCGCCGCGGGCCCCGACAGCCACGAGCAGCAGATCGAAGGTGGCGTCGCGGAGGTCTTCTGGGGGGCGAACCGGTCGCCCGTGACGGCTCGTAAAGGGGCCGATGTCTACGACGAACGGCACGTGATGCCCATTCCCGAGCAGCCAGGGTGTCCACGGGCGGCCGGCCCGGTTGGCCCCCCAGAGCACCACGGTGCGGGGCTGGGAGAGCGGGCCGGCGGCAAGCCAGGCCTGCTTCAGCGGCAGAAAGGCCGTGCGTGCGTACCTCGGGTCGGTGCGAGTCAAGCGCCCGGGACGGTCGCGCCACGCGAGCACCTCCCTGCGAACGTTGTAGAGCGTTCCGCCTGCCGACTGAAGGCGCAGGAAGAGGTCGTAGTCTTCAGGGAACGGACCGTGCCGATAGCCGCCGATCGCCGCGACCGCGCTCGCCCGTAGGGTTGTTGCCGGATGGAACATCGGACTCTCGACAAGGAGCTGCCGCTCGGGGTGCTCCACGGAGTTGACCCAGCGCACGTAGCGGGCCATGCCCTCGGGCACGACGCCGGAATCGGCGACTGCGCAGGCCTGACCGCCGACCGCCACCATCGCCGGGTCGACGAAGCAAGGTCGCTGGGCCGCCAGGCGACCGGGCAGCACTACGTCGTCGCAGTCGAGGCGGGCGAGGAGCGGGTGAAGGGCGGCGGACCGCCCCCGCTCCAGAGCCGCGACGATCCCGAGGGCGGGCTGTCGCAGGAGTCGCACGCGCCCGTCAGCCGGCAGCACGCTTCCGGGGTTGTCGGTGCTGCCGTCGTCCACCACAACGACTTCGTCGGAGTCCTCGGAGTCCGCCAACGCCGACCGCACCGCATCCCCCAGCCATCGGGCTCCGTTTCGCACGGGGATGAGCCAGCTTACTCGCACGGCTCAGCCGCGGGCCTCTGCCTCTTTGCGGAACGCCTCAAGGGTGGCCGGCAAACTGGACTCCACCAAGGTCTTCATCACGCTGCCGGGCACGAACATGCCGAGCTCCAGACCGATGTGGTAGTCGGCCTGCGTGTGCGCTCCTCCGCCGGCCTCCGCGAGGTCCCACCCGCCGTTGTTCGCCTTGAACATCCCGTCGACAAGCGACCAACGCAGGCGCGTGGGCGAGAGCTTCTCGAGCCGCAACGTGTACTCGAGGCGGCGCACCACGCGAACGGCGAAGCGCACCACCCATACGTCCCCGTCGTGGCGCAGCACTGTGGACTCCTCCATTTCCGGCAGGAACCGCGGGTAGGCGTCGAAGTCGGTGACGACGGCCATGAACCGCTCCACGGGAACCTTCACGACGATGCTGCGATGGGCGGCGGGCACGCTACCTCCTCCGACGGCGACGACGACGGGCAGAGCCATCTCCGGTGACCGGAGGAGGCGGGGCGGCGTCTTGGGCTTGGGGTTCCTCGCCGAAGCGGGTCCTCACCAGATTGAGGAGCGGGCGGTGCTGGCGGCGACGGAGGCCAGGGTCGAGCGACAGGAGTTTGAACGCCTCTTGGCGCGCCCTCGCCAGCATGTCGCGATCTTGTGCCGGGTCGGCCCACGCAAATCGAGGAACGTCGGCGTTCTCTCCGAGCGCGGCGCTTACCCCGCGGTGGGCAAGGTCGAGATCCGCGATGCGAAATCCATCGTCTTCACTGGCGACGAGCTCCAAGCGGGCCGCAACTTCGGCGCCAGCATCGTCGCTCTGCACGAGGAAGCAGCTCCCGGCTACCCAGCCGCTGGCGATGTGGTTGCGCAGGCGGTGCAGGCGAACGAGGTCAAACCCTTCGGCGTACTCTACGATGATCACCGAGGCGTTCGGAACGATGGGGCCTTCTTCGAAGGCGGTGGTGGCAAGCAGAACATCGGAGCGACGGTGCTGGAAGTCGTCGTAGGCGCGGAACCGCTCCTGCGGGGTAAGGCCGCCCGAGAAGAGCGACACCCGCGCGCCGGGCAACTGCTGCGCGGTGAGCGCTTCCGCCATCCTTCGGGCCTCGGAGGGGCTGAGCAGGTCGGTGCGACCCGACCGGAAGGGGAACACCAGGATCACCTGCCGGCCTGCGGCCAACGCCTCCCGGGCAGCCGCGTAGGCCTCGTCGCGCTGGGCGGGGGCGAGCACCCGGGTGTCGACCCGGTGCAGGGGGGGCTTGGGCACCACGCTCATCGTGAACTGGCTGTACACGGTCATCGCGACCAGCGCAGGCACGGGGGTGGGCGTGACGACGAGCAGGTCGGGTCGCGGCGCCGCGGGATCGAGCTTCGTCAGGTCGGGCGGGCTGAAGGTCCCGGACTGTTCGACGACCACGAGGCCGAGCTTCCGCACGGCGGGCGGGGTGGTCAGAAGGGCGGCGGTACCGTACACCACGAGGGTTTCCCCCTTCTGGATGGCTTCGGCTTGCGCGCGGGTGGGTGCACCGAGCAGGAGGACCGTTTCGATTCCGATCGACCGCCACCAGTCCGCAGCGAAGAGGTGGTGGTGTTCGGCGGCGAGGGCGTCGGCCGCGCAGAAGAAGACCTGCTGTTTTTCCTCGGCGATGACCGTCATTGCGGCCCGCACGACGCCTCCCTTTCCGCTGCCGACGTCGCCTTGGATGAGCCGTTCCATCGGCGCGGTGCGCCGCAGGTCGCGCCGAATCGTATCGAACGCCGCCTCTTGGCCATCGTTCAACCGCCAACCGCCGAGGGAGAGGGCGCGGCTCGTGAGGCCGTGCTGCACGCTGTGCGCGGCCCCGCGCTCCCGCCTCTCCGGCGCGCGCAGGAGCGCCAGACCGAGCTGCACTTGGAACAGTTCGTCGAACGCGAGTCGTACCCGGCCGCGCCCCTGGAGGTTGCTGGGGAAGTGTACGTCCCGAAGGGCGAGCGCGAGCGAGGTGAGTTTGTGCCTTTCCACGACCTCGAGGGGCAGGTGGTCGAGGAGCTGCCCGTCCACCCCGCGGAGCGCCGCACGCATGAGCTGCCGCGTGCGGGGGGCTTCCACGCCCGGCACCTCGTAGCGGGGAAGCCAGTCGCCGCCCCGCCCGTCGATTCCGAGCGGCTCTGCGTCGTGAAGGGTCGCCCCGCCCTCGCCGGGCTCGTAGCGCCCCACGAGCCCGAGCTGCCCGCCGCCGCGCGCGCCCTTCACTTCCGCGGGAACCGCGCCGAGCCAGCGACAGCAGACATCGCCCCGATCGGTGTGCAGGGTGAGCTCGAAGCGGCTCGCCGTCGGCGTGATGTGCGTGAAACGCCGTGAGACGGAGCCCCGCAGAAGCACCGCGCCTTCGGGTGCGACGCCTTCGACCAGCCGCTCGCCAGCCCTGCCGAGCGCGGTGGGCGCCACTAGCAGGAGATCGGCAACGGTGTGCACCTCGTGGTGCGCGAAATGCTCGACCTCCTCTTCCGAAGCCCCGAGCACGGCCAAGCCCACGCCGGTACCCTCTGGGGCGCCCAGCGGAAATAGGGGGGGCGGCGGTGGGGGCGGCGGTGGGGGCGGAGCAACGACGACGGGCGGTGGCGGCTCCGTGTTCACCACAGCGACTTCCGGCTCCTCCGACCGGCGCCGCTGCCGATCTCTTCCGTGGCGGCTCCGCGGCGCCGCCGCCGAACGGGGTTCGGCGGCGGGCGTGGCCGCTGTGGCAGCGAGTTCTTCCGGCCAAGGACCCTCACCCGTGAGATCCAGCACCGGGGCAGGAGGGAGCTCGACACGCGGCGTGACGGGCGGCAAATCCGATGCGATGCCGGCGGGCAGCAGCACCGCAACCGCCTCGTGCGCGTGGGGCACAGTCTCGCCGACATGGCTCCGCACCGTCTGGAGCAGCGCGGCCATGGCACGCACGCGTTCCAGCCTCTCCGAGGGCGGCGACTCATCGAAGCCCGCCAGCGCTACGCGAACGGCCACTACGTCGTCTTCCAGCTCTGTCGGCACCGCGCCCGCGAGGCGCGCCGCCCAGGGAGTGAGGTTTCCCTCTACGAACCGCGCCCGCGCCAAGCTGGTTGGCGGGTCGCGGAGGAGGAAGTTCAGGGTGCGGCAGAGGACGTCGAGCGCGTCGACAGCGGTGGGGTTCACGGGGGCGCCTAGCGGTAGTGGACAGCGTTAATCGTAAGGCCGCGTGTGCCTTTCGGTGTTTCGAAGCGCACCGAATCGCCGACCGACCGGCCCAGCAGGGCCCGCCCGATCGGTGAGGTGTAACTGATACATCCCCGCTTCACGTCGGCCTCTTCCATGCCGACGATCCGGTAGGTCAGGGCCTCCCCAGTGTCGTCGTCTTCGAGCTCCACGGTGGTGCCGAAGATTACCCTTTCGGAAGCAGGCATCTGGGTGATGTCGATCACCTGCGCGCGCGACACTTTCGACTCAAGGTCTTTGATCCGGCCTTCAAGGTGGGACTGCCGGTCTTTCGCCGCGTCGTACTCGGCGTTCTCACTGAGGTCGCCATGCGCGCGCGCCTCTTCAAGGGCAATGATGTTCTGCGGCCGCAGGACTTTGCGGTGCAGGTTGAGGTCGGCGAGCACCTTCTGGTACCCCGCCGGCGTCATGAGAATTCTTTCCGACATTCGCCTTACCTAACCGGCGGGAGGGTGGCAAGCACACTTCCGCGCAGGCGGCGACCCTCGAGCGCATCGGCCGCGACGCCGCGTTCGGGGAGGTGCAAGGGGGTCTCTTCAGGGTCGACCAGCACCCAGCCGCGCGACGGTAGACCGAGCAGCATCGCGGGGGCGGTGGAGAGCGCGTGAACGACCGTTGCGAGGTCGCCCAAGGCAAGGAGCGCAGCCCCGAACGCCGAGCGAAGCCCCGCAGACCCGGCTACGGCCCGCTCGAACTCGTGTTCCTTCTCCTCGGGGGCCCGCGGTTGATGGTCGGCGGCAATCATCAGCGTACCCGCACGGACAGCGGCGATCAAGCCGTCGCGATCGGCGGCCGTGCGTAGGGGTGGGTGAAGGCGCAGGCGGGTGTCGTAGCGCCCGTCGTCGAGGGAGGTTTCGTCGAGGAGGAGGTTCCGGGCGGCGGTCGTGCCCGTGATCGGCAGCCCCTCGGAGATCGCCGCGGCCAGCGCCTCGGCGCCTCGTGCGGTGCCGATGTGGGTGAGGTGGACTCTGGCGCGGGTCGCGCGGCAGAGGGCGATCGCCCGCGCTACCCCGATCTCTTCGGTGGCGGCGGGGTTGCCGCGCAGACCGAGGCGGCAGGCGAGAGGCGAATCGTTCGCCACCCCGAGGCGATCCAGGGCGGCGTCGGCCGGGCGGAGCAACACCAGCATCGCGAACTCAGCCGCGTACTCGAGGGCGTTGCGAAGAACGATGCTGTTTTCCATCGGCAAGCCGCCATCGCTCAACGCCACGGCGCCCGCTCGCTGCAGCAGTCCGACCTCGCTCAGTTCCACCCCGGCGAGCCCTGCCGTGAGTGCCGCCGCGAAGTGCAGCCGCGGGCCGCGCGCCAGCGTGTTCGCTCGGGCCAGCTGCTCCGGGGTGTCGAGGACGGGGTCGACATGGGGGCTCAGGAGGAGGTCGCCGAAACCACCAGCCAGCGCCGCGGCGGCGAGGCTGGCCGGGTTCTCCCGCACCGGAAAGCCGGGAAAGCCGGGCTCGCATTGCAGGTCGACGAAGGAGGGCACCCACACCGCTCGGGCGGCTACCTCGGGCGGAAGGCGGGACATCCCCGGGGGAGCTGCCCGACGTTCGTCGGCACCGAAGACGGTGAAATCAGCCTGCATCATCGGCCACCTCCTGCCCGCCCAGCGCCAGGAACAGCACGGCCATCCGCACCGCGATTCCGTTCGTCACCTGATCCAGAATCACGCTGCGTTCGCCATCCGCCACGTCGGCCCCGATTTCGACGCCTCGGTTGATGGGCCCGGGGTGCATGACCAGCACATCCGGCCGGGCGCGCTGGAGCCGCGCCAGGTCCAGACCGTAGAACGTGGCGTACTCGCGCGCGGAGGGCAGCACGGCCGCTCCGAGGCGTTCGCGCTGGATGCGGAGCATCATGATCGCGTCCGACTCCTGCACGACGTCGTCGAGGCAGTGGCGGCGTTCCACGGGAAGACCGGCCAGCTCCCTCCGGCACATGGTTCCCGGACCAGCCACGAGCACGCGCGCCCCCATGGTGCTCAGCCCGTGGATGTTGGAGCGCGCCACCCGGCTGTGTTGAACGTCCCCGACGATCGCCACCGTGCGCCCTTCCAGGGAGCCCCAGTGGTCCTTCATCGTCAACATGTCCAGGAGCGCCTGAGAGGGGTGCTCGTTGATGCCGTCGCCCGCGTTGATCACGCTGAACGGGAAGCTGCGCGCGAGCAGATGCGGGGCGCCGGTGCACCCGTGCCGGATCACGATCGCGTCGGGCGACATCGCATGGATGTTGCGCGCCGTGTCCATCAACGACTCGCCCTTGGTCGTGCTCGAACTGTTCACCGAGAAGCTCAGCGTGTCGGCGCTCAATCGCTTCGCAGCCAGCTCGAAGCTGGTGCGGGTGCGGGTGCTGTTCTCGAAGAAGAGGGTCACCACCAGCCGCCCGCGCAGCGTCGGCACCTTCTTGATGCGGCGGCGGCCCACCTCGCGCATCGCTGTGGCCGTAGACAGGATGTGCTCGATGTCCTGGCGGGACATCCCGCGGAGGCCGAGGAGGTCCTTCCCGTTCACCTTAGCCGGCTAACCCGTTGCGGCTTGGCTGGCGGACTCCACCCGCACCTCGCGCAGCACCCAGTCCACCCGCACCCGATCCTGAAGGCGGGTTTCGACGGTGAGCCCGCAGAAGTCGGGAGCGATCGGCAACTCTCGGTGGCCCCTGTCCACCAGCACGCAGAGGCGGATGAACGACGGGCGCCCATAGTCGACGAGCTCGTCCATGGCGGCCCGAACTGTCCGCCCGGTGAACAGCACGTCGTCGACCAGCACGATGCCGCAGCCGGCCACCTCAAAGGGAAGGTCGGTCTCGCCCAGTACCGGCTTTTCAAGACCGGTGTACAGGTCGTCGCGGTAGAGGGTGATGTCCACGTCGCCGCGCCGGGGCGGGGATCGGGTGCGCCCGAGTAGGCGCGCGGCGAGTGCGTCGGCCAGCGGGCTGCCGCCGTCCCGAATTCCCACCAGGGCCCAACGGTCCGTGTGGCCCACCGCACCGATGAGCTCTTCGGCCAAGCGGGCTACCGCGGACTCCACCGCGTCAGAGTCGGCCAGAACACGCATCAGTCCTTCACCAATCGTTGGTCGCGGGTGGCCTCGGCGGTGGCCGAAAGCGACAGCCGGCGCCCGCCCACCAGTGGGGGATACACGTCTACCTGCCATGAGCAGTCACAGTGGAAGGTGCCTGCGCGCTCGGCGATGTCGCAGTGTTCCGGTGTGATGTAGTCGATCTCCCGCCGTATCAGCTGATCGTCGAGCTCCTGACTGCCTCGTTTCACTCCGAACGCCGCCGAGGTGAGCGCCACCGTCTCCGTGACCTCCTGCATCGCGTAGGAGTCTATGTAGTAAGGCCCGAAGTAGACCAACCAGCCTCCCCCGACGAGGCCGCCAGTCAGGAGGAGGAGGGTGAGGAACTTCTGCATTGCGGAATCATACCACCCCGGTTCCGCTCACGACTCGTCGAGCCGCAAGACTGCGAGGAAGGCTTCTTGGGGTACCTCCACGCTCCCGACCGACTTCATCCGCTTTTTTCCTTCCTTCTGCTTGTCGAGCAGTTTGCGTTTTCGGCTGATGTCCCCGCCGTAGCACTTGGCGGTCACGTCCTTCCGCATCGCCTTCACGGTGGTTCGGGCGATCACCTTGCTGCCCACTGCGGCCTGGATGGCCACGTCGAACATCTGCCGGGGGATGAGCTCTTTGAGCTTCGTCGCCAAGGCCTGACCCTTGTGGTAGCTCGCGTCGCGGTGGCAGATGTTGGAGAGGGCGTCGACGGGCTCCGCGTTCACGAGGATGTCGAGCTTCACCAGATCGGCGGCCTCCCAGCGGACGATCTCATAGTCCATCGAGGCGTAGCCCTGGCTCACGCTCTTCAGCCGGTCGAAGAAGTCGAAAACCACTTCTGCATACGGGATTTCGTAGGTGAGAATCACCCGGCCGGGGCCTGCGTAGGCGAAGCCCACCTGCTTGCCACGCCGGTCCTCGCAGAGTTTGAACAGGTTTCCGAGAAAGGCCTCGGGTGTGTGGAGCGTGACCTTCGCGATGGGCTCCTCGATCGCTTCGATGGCGCCGAGCGGCGGCAACCTCGAAGGCGACTGAATGATGATCCGCGTGCCGTCCGTTTTGCGCACCTCGTACACGACAGAAGGGGCCGTGGTGATGAGGTCGAGGTTGTACTCCCGCTCCAGGCGGTCGTGGATGACCTCCATGTGTAGGAGGCCCAGAAAGCCACAGCGGAAGCCGAACCCGAGCGCATCGGACGTTTCGGGCTCCCAGGTGATGCTGCAGTCGTTGAGCTGCAACTTCTCCAGAGCCTCGCGCAGGTCGCCGTAGTGCTCACTCTCCGTGGGGAAGATCCCGGAGTACACCATCGGCTTCACCTCTTTGAAGCCGGCAAGTGGGCTTGGTGCCATGCTTTTTTCGTGGGTGATGGTGGCGCCTACCTTGGCGTCGGCCAACGTCTTCACGCTGGCCACCACGTACCCCACCTCGCCCGCGCCGAGCTCCTGGCGCTCTACCGCCTCCGGCGCAAACACCCCGAGCTTGAGCACCTCGTAGGTGCCGCCCGTCGCCATGAACCGGATTTTCTCGCCGCGCTTGAGGAATCCGTTCTTCACGCGCACCAACACCACTACGCCCACGTAGGAGTCGAACCACGCGTCGAAGATCAGCGCCTGCAGATGGCTTTCGCGATTGCCGCTCGGAGGGGGGATGCGCTCCACGATCATGTCGAGCAGTGCGTCGATGCCCTCGCCGCTCTTCGCCGAAACCATCTGGACATGGGTGGTGTCGAGCCCGACGTTCTCCTCGAGCTGCTGCATCACTCGCAGCGCGTCGGCGCCGGGCAGGTCGATCTTGTTGATGACGGGCAAGATTTCAAGGTCGTTTTCGAGCGCAAGGTAGACGTTGGCGAGCGTTTGGGCCTCTACACCCTGCGCGGCATCCACGACGAGGAGCACGCCCTCGCACGCGGCGAGCGCACGGCTCACTTCGTAGCCGAAGTCCACGTGTCCTGGGGTGTCGATGAGGTTGAGGGTGTGGCCTTTCCACTGCATCGCGGCCGTCTGCGCCTTGATGGTGATGCCGCGCTCCCGTTCGATGTCCATCTTGTCGAGGTACTGCTTGCGCATGTCTCGGGCGGCCACGGTGCCGGTGCTCTGGAGCAGCCGGTCGGCGAGCGTGGACTTGCCGTGGTCGATGTGGGCGATGATCGCGAAGTTGCGGATCGTGTCCAGAGGGGCGGGCATGGGGGGCGCCGCTAACGCATGAGGGCGCTCGGGGCCCGAGGATCGGCGCGGCGGCGCCTGCGGAGGGCGACGGCGACGAGGAGGGGGGCGGCCGCCGCGGGGCTTCCCGCGCTCCCCGCGCAGCCGCAGTCGGGGGGGGGGCCCTCCGCCTTGCGGGGGGGGCCTTTGTCGCTGGCCGCCGTGTCCTCGCTCTCGCTGGTGTCGCTGGTGTCGCTGGTGTCGCTGGTGTCGCCGGTGTCCGTCGGCAGGTCGGCGGCGCTCGCCGTGATCGTCCACGAGGCCCCCCCCGCTTCGGTAGCCGTCACCGCCACTGTGGCGCCGGCCGGCACTCGCCAGCGGCCCGCTGCCACCTCGACGGCGGAGGGGTACGTCACGAGCAGCTCGCCGACTCCGATCGGCACCACTTCCACGTCCAGCTCGCTGAGCGCCACGTAGTAGACGGCCCCCAGCTCGCCGGCCTCGCCCGTTGCCGTGCGACCGTCGGAGAGGCGAACCTTGGAGGGGTCGGACCAGGTGTCGGTTCGCCAGTAGCTGTCGTTGCCGTACGCTGCGGCGAACTCGCTGAAGAGGTACCCCGCCTGCAGCCCCGTGGCTCCCTCGAGGATGTCGCGCCACGGTTCCCCGGTTCGCAGCACTCCCTCCTCCCACGTGTTCTGCATCGCGCCCGCGCCCACTACGCCGGTGTCGAGCCACGCGTTGAACACGTACATCCCGTACTGGTGGGATCCATCGGTGTTCGTGTACGCCTCATCGCTCCCCCGCGAATACGAGGCCGCGAGGTAGTCGAGGGTGGTGGTGTCGGGCTCGACGAGGTTGGACGCCCAGGTGGCCGACGCCTCCCAGTACCAGGACTCGGTGTCCCTGCCGTTGCCGTAGTCGCGGTAGGCGTACTGGATAGCGTGATGGAACTCGTGGGAGGCGAGTGTCGTCCAAAATCCCTCGTCGCGGGCCGTCGTGGAGTTCAGGTAGATCACGGGGTACCCGTCGGGGTACTCCGGGGTTGAGTACTCGGTCGTGTACCCGGTGGCGCCGATGTCATCGACGAGCAGCACCCAGAGTAGAAAGGTGTCGGAGGAGACAGGCGGCGTCCAGCCCTCGGCCTCGACCAGCTCGGCCCAAGCGGCCTCCAAGGCGGCTGCGGCCCGCTCCGCCTGCTCGCTGGTGGCTTGCCCGTCTTCCCAGGTGACGCCAAAGTTCTCGGTCACCACGCTGTTGGCGTAGGGCGTGCCGTACCATCCCTTCGTGTCGGGCGGCCCGGGAACGGCGGGCTTCACGCCGATCCCCGCGGGCGCGTGGAGGAACCGGGTGTCCTCGGGGGGCAAGCCCGGCTGGCCGAGGGACTGCAGAACCAGCGGCGTGAGGCAGTTCAGGAGCATCTCAGCAACCTAGCTCGGTCGAGCGAGCGATCGCCTGCGGGTGCTTGGGGGTGAGATGCAGCACCCGCCGCCAAGCGGTGCATTCGTCGGCACGGTCGGCCTTCACCGCGGCGACGGCCGCTACTCCTTCCCACGCCCAGCGGTTCTTGTCGTTCTCCGCGATCGCACGGCGGAAACGCACCTCGGCCGCGGCGGGCTCGTCGAGGTACAGGAGCGACCACCCTTCCATGGCGGTGGGGCGATCGCGCGCGGCGATGAAGGCCTGAAACCAGCGCTGCGCCGAGGCGGTGTCGCCCCGCTGGCGGGCCACCAACCCGGCGCGGAAGGCCGGGGGTCCGTACTGCGGATCGGCAGCCGCTGCCTGCTCCAGCACCGCCGCCGCGTCGTCGTCGCGCCCGCGTTCGTCGAGTACCACGCCGTACTGGTACAGCGTGCGTGAGCGCGAAATGGGCTGGTCGCTCGCCGCCCCGCCGAGACGGTCTACGGCATCGGACGGGAGCCCGCGGGCGAGCTTGAATGCGTCTTCGGCGCGCCAGCCGTCGAGGCGGATGCAGTCCATGAGCAGGCGGGTGGCGCGTTCGTCGTAGGCGTACTTCAGCAGGGTGGGGGGCCCGAGGCGAATCCAGACCTGCGCAACCTGAATGTGCAGGCGGGGGTCGTTCGGGTGCAGCCGGAGGGCCCGAAGGGTGGCGACTTCCGCGCGCAGGGCCATCTCGGCCGAGCCGGAGTTGGCGGCGACTCGAGAGGCTGCGATCCCGCACGCTAGCTGTTGCCACGCATCGAAGGGCTCGTCGTCGGCCTCACCACACGTCGTATCCGCGAGCGAGACGGCCTCCGCCGCGGAGGTCGGGCGGGGGAGGAGGACCGCGGCTGCGGCCTCGGAGCGACGGAGGTGCTTCGGCCCGCCGCGCTGGTGGTCGGCGAAGCCGGCGGGGATGAGCAGGAGCCCGGCCAGCGCGGCGATCAAGAGTCCGGGCCAGCGAGTGCCGGTCGGGGGCGCCACGTCGAAACTGGCCAGCACCACGCCGACGAAGAGGAAAAAGGGGATCCCGACGCCCGGAGTGCGAAAGGGGAAGTCGGTGAACGACTGGATTCCCACCGCGAGCACCGCTACGAGCGCACCAAAGCCCACGGCCGTTTGCAGGTCGTGGTCCACCACGTCGATGCGGCGGGCAACGCCTCGCAGAAACGCGTAGGTCAGCACCGCCAACGCGGCGAACCCCACGACCCCGAGCTCCAGCAACATTTCGAGCGGCTCGCTGTGCGCGTGGGCCACCTCATAGAGGTGCGCTCCTCGTTCCTGCGGGCCGAAGGCCGCGGCCCAGGAGCCGGGGCCTGTGCCCACGATCGGGGAGTCCATCAGGGCGGCGCCCGCCGCCCGCCACAGTGCGATCCGCGAGGTGAGGCTCACGTCGTCGGTGCCCAACGTACCGAATCGGCCCAATGCGCCGCGCGGCCCGAGCGCGAACACCGCGAGCAGCAGGCCCGCGGCCGGCACGCCCACCCCGAACCCGATGTGCACCCGCTCTTCCCGTCGCCACCACGCCCACCCGCCCACTCCCAACCCCGCGAGCACCAGCGCCACCAGCGGGCCGCGGGAGTTGCTCGCCACGACCGCCACGAACAGGAGCGCGGCGGTGAACGTGAGCAGGATCAGCCGTGGCACCTTGTCGCCGCTCGCCTCCAACAGTCCGGGCGGCTGGCTGGACCGACGCTTCCGGGCCTGATGCCGCCGAACCTCTTCGGGCAACAGCGGAAACAGCGACGCGGCCAGCCCCCACAACGCGCCGATCGCCAACGTGAGAAACGCGGCGAAGTGGCCCCGGTTGATGAACGTTCCGGTGGCTGAGCCGAGGTAGGCCACCTTCTTGCCGATGCCGGTAGAGGGCCCGTTGCGATTGCCGAGGCCAAAAAGCGCTTCGAGTACGGCGATGGCGATGATGCCGACCAGAAACACCCGAAGGGTCGGCGTGTCGCGGGCGATTCGCCAGCCGGCCACGACGAGCAGCGCATACGCCGCCCACATGCCCAGTTGCCACTGCTGGCCAGCCGCGCTGAGCGCGAGGGAGCGTAAAGAGCCGTCGTGGGCCCCTTGCAAAGGGTCGAACGTGTACGGCGGAGACTCACCCACCAGCACCGCCACGTTCAGTCGGGACAGCTGGGTGAGCCACTCGGTACCCGACACCGCGAGGGTGCCCGCAAGCTCGTGCAGCCGCGCCGTGGAGCCGGGCGCCACGATCGCCCGGATGGCCGCGGGCAGCGGTACCGTCTGGGCGATGAGAACGAGCACCAGCACGATGACGGCGGCGCGGGGCCACTTCCCGAGCTTGGGTAGCTCGCCGCCCTGCAGCGCCACCACTCCAGCGAGGCTGGCCACCAGCAACGCCATCGCGCCGAACCGGTGCTCGGTGCCTCCCTCCAGCCCGGACCCGAGCATCACCGCGACGAGCGCGATGGCGGTAACGGCCCACCCGTGGGCAGGGCGGCTCATGGTTCGCCCGGCCGCCTCACCTTGGCCACGTCGTCGCGCTCCGCGCCGTAGTAGGTGTAGTAGTAATAATAGCCATACGACTTACGCTGGATGTCGAAGTCGTTGAGCACCACGCCGATGAGGCGTGCGTCTACGTCGGTGAGCTGCCGCTTGGCTTGGAGCACGAGGTCCTTCGCCACCTTGAAGCTCTTGATCACCATGATCACGCCGTCAACATGGCTGGAGAGCACCACCGCATCGGTCACGGCGACCACGGGGGGGGAGTCGATGATCACGAGGTCGAAGCATTCGTTCAGCGCGTCCAAGGCGCGTTGACAGGCTTCGGAGCCGAGCATCTCCGCCGGGTTGGGCGGTCGCGGGCCGGAGGGGAGGATGAAGAGCCCCGCCTGGGGCGTGGGCTGCACGACCGACTCCACATCGGAAGCCTCCGTGACCAGCGTGGTGAAGCCCTGTTCGTTGTCGAGGCCGAAGGCGTGATGGAGCGAAGGTCGCCGGAGATCGGCGTCCACGAGGCATACGCGACGCCCCGTGGCGGCGAAGCTGATGCCGAGGTTGATCGACGAGGTGGTCTTGCCCTCGCGCGGTCCCGCAGACGTGATCAGGAGCCGTCGTGGTGGCTTTCCATCGGCGCGGGCGCTGAAGTTCACCGTCGTGCGAATGTTCCTCACGAACTCCGCAAACGCCGACTTCGGATAGTTGAAGCTGTATAGATAACGTTCTCGCGCGATCTCCCAGCCCTCTCCGGCCAGCCCTGGAACGCTGGGGATGATGCCCAAGAAGTCCACGCCCAGCGCCTCGACCTCCTCCCGGGTCTTGATCGTGGTGTCCATGTAGTCGAAGAACAACGCCAGCGACACGCCCACGAGGAGCCCCATCGCGATCGAGATTGAGATGTTGCGTGCGTAGTTGGGCTCTACGGGGTGCTCGAGCGCCTCGGAAGGGTCGATCACCCGCACGTTGTTCTCCTTCAACGATGCGGTCACCGCCATCTCCAGCTTTCGCGAGAGGAGCGCGTCGTAGATCTCCTGCGCCTTCTGCACTTTGCGACGGAGCAGGCTGTAGTCAGCCTGGGGGCCATCCGTGGCGAGCGCCGAGGCGGTGATCGCCTCGATGCGGCCTTCGATCTCATCCTTGGCGCGGAGGGCCTGATCGCGCTGGCTGCGCCGTCGGCCGAGCTCTCCCTCCGCCTTCGCCGCGATCTGCGACTCCAGCCGCGCTCGCTTCGCCTGCGCTTCCTGCACTTTGGGGTGCCGCTCCCCCAGCGAATTGCCGAGTGCCTCCAGCTCCCGCGCCGCCTCCTCGTACGACTCCGCCAGCGAGGAAGCCCCGATCAGCGTGGCTACGCCGATCGGATCACGCACCGAACTGAGGGTGGCCGAAAGCGTCACGAAGTCGGCCTCCCGCGTGGCCAGTTCGCTCTCCGCCTTGCCCTTGTCGAGCGAGAGCTGCTCGATCTGCTGGCTCGCCACGTGCCCCTTCTCTTCGGTGCTGAGCACGATCTGGTTGTTCTTGCGGCGGAACTCCAAGAGTGCCGCTTCCGCGTCTCGCCAGTCGACCTCCGACTTCTTCACTTCCTTGTCGAGCCACGTGAGCCCGTCCTGCACGCCCTGATTGATCTCGCGAAGGTTGCGCTCCACGAAAACTTCCGCCCACGCTGCACAGATCTGTTGCGCGAGCTCGGCCGAACGCCCCCTGCAGTACACCCACACCAGCCGCGACTTCGGCACCCGCTCGACCACGACCTGCTCCAGCAGCACGTCGATGGGGGTCTCGAGGTCGCGGTAGTTCTCGTGTTGCGCGAGCCCGAGGCGCTCGAACACCGCGCGAGCCTGCACCCGTGAGCGCAACTTCTTGTCCTGCGTGGTGTAGTACTCCTGATCCGACAGGAACTGGCCGGAGCCGTTCTGGCCGAAAGCGTCGATGTCGCCGTACACGCGAGGCTGGGCGTCGATTTGCAGGGAGGAGGCGGCCCGGTACACCGGCGGGGTGAGCAGCGTGACGACCGTTACGCTGCCCACAATCAGGCAGAACGCCGTGATGAGCGTCCACAGCCGCTTCCTAACGGTGCGCCAGTAGTCGCGCAGGTGCAGCATCTCCGTGAGGCTGGCCTCGCCGGAGTCGTCCCGCATGGAGCGGCGCGGTCGGTGGGGGCGACTGGGGGGTGCGGACAAGCAATCTCCGGCGGGGTTAGGCAACGTAGCCCCGAAGGCACTCCGAGGTCTACCTGTCCCCTTCTTCGCTCCCGGTCTCTCGGGCCGTCGTCATTGGTCTCGACGGCGCTACTTGGAAGCTGCTCGACCGCCTCATCCTCGAGGGGGTGATGCCCAATCTCGGCCGGTTGCAGGCCGAAGGAGCGTCGGGGCCGCTCTGGAGCGTGGTGCCGCCGATGACCGCAACGGCCTGGACCAGCTACCAAACGGGAAAGGGCCCCGGTCGCCACGGAATCTTCGATTGGACCGAGCCGGTGCCCGGCAGCTACCTCTACCGCCCCATCGACTCCACGCATCTCCAGAGCCGCACGATCTTCGAGCTGCTGAGTGCTCGACAAAGGCGTGTCGCAACCGTGAACCTGCCGCTCACGTTCCCGGCGCGGCCGATCAACGGCGTGGCCGTGGGCGACATGCTCACCCCTCACAAGGACACGCCCGGCTTCCTCTACCCGCCGGAATTCCGCGCCACGCTCGACCGACTTTCGCCGTCGTACGCGATCGACACCCACCTCTGCGACAGCGAAGACGACCTGGTTCCCTTCCTCGAACGCCTGCGTCATCTCATCGAGGAGCGCGGCAAGGTGGTGCGCCACCTGATGGATTCCGAGCCTTGGGACCTGTTTTGTTGTGTGTGGGTGGAGATGGATCGCATGCAGCACTGCCTCTGGCACATCGTGGATGCTCAGCATCCTCGTTTCGATGCAGCGTTGGCCGCCACCTACCGCGAACGGATCCTCGACATCTACCGGCTCCTCGACGTGCGCATCGGCGAGATGGTCGACCGTCGCCCGGCGGACGCCAACGTGTTTTTCATCAGCGATCACGGCTTCGGGCCGTGTCGGTACAAGGTGTTCCTCAACACGTGGCTCGCGCAGGAGGGGTTCCTCCGCTTCAAGGAGGGGGGCCGGGCGCAGCGGCAGCGCCTGCACGCCGTGCGCAACGTGCTGGGCCGGGTGGGGCTTGACACCCGCAAGCTGCTCGACATGGCGCGCCGCATCGGGGGCGAGGGGGTGATGGCAGCAGGCGATTCGTTGTCGCGCTTCGCGGCGGAGATCGACTGGGAGCACACCAGCGCGTTCTGCCACGGCACCAACGCCGTGCGCATCAACCTGCAGGGGCGCGAGAAGCAGGGGAGTGTGCGGCCGGAGGAGTACGATGCCGTCGTGGAGCGGCTCCGCGCCCGCCTGCTTGAGATGCGTGACCCCGAGGGCAACGCGGTGATCCGGGGCGTCCGGCGCCGTGAGGAGCTGTACACCGGCCCCAACGTGGGTCTGGCGGCCGACCTGCTCATTGCCGAACACGATGACAGCGTGTGGTTCTACTACTCGGAGGGCGAGGTGCCCTCCGCCGTGTTCGAGCCGAGCGGCTGGGCCAGCGGCAACCATGAGCCCGACGGGCTGTTCCTCGCGTGGGGCCCCGACGTTGCACCCGGCTCGCACGAGCACACCTCCATCAACGACATCGCGCCCACGCTGCTCGCGCTGCTAGGGGTGCCGATCCCCGACGACGTAGACGGTACCGTGCTCCGCCACATCCTCCACCCCGAGCGCACCCTCCGCCCCGTGTGGAACGAAGCCGTGGCCTGGGCCGGCGAAGCCCGCACGATGGACGCCGCCACGAACCGCGCCATCGAGGAGCGCCTGCGCGGCCTCGGGTACCTGCAATAAGCATGTCGCTCTACCGAGATCCCTCCGACGGCTCGCCGCTCACCCCCGAGGGGGCGGCCCTTCGCTCCGCCGCTGGCCGCACCTTCCCCGCGTTCGGCGGCGGCTGGGACTTCCGGCCGGGCGGCGCCGACGCGAACGCGGAGCTGCAGGCGGCCATCTACGACACCAAGCTGGGCGAGCTCACCGACTTCGATCACCCGCACAACCTCACGCTTGTGCACCAACGAGAGCTGCTTCAGGCGCTCTCCGTGCAGCCCGGCGACCGGGTGTTGGAGATCGGCGGGCACCGGTCCGGCGTACTTCCGTGGCTGGAGAAGCACTGCTCGATCGAGGGCCACGGGCTCGACGTTTCACCGGTGTGGGTGAACGCCCAGAACGCGCTGGCGCGCTCGCGCTCCAGCCGCATCACTTGGGTACTCGGCGTGGCCGAGTCTCTCCCTTTCGCCGACGCGGCCTTCGCCGGCCTCGTGGCCTTCGACGTGTTTGAGCACGTGAGCGACCTCGCGGCCACGTTGCGAGAGGCGGCCCGGGTGCTGCGGCCTGGCGGGGTGCTGGTGTGCCACCTGCCTGTGTCCGACTTGCGTGGGTCTTTCGACGGGTGGCAACGTTGGCACGACCCAGCTGGCTTCGCCTCGCGCCAGGCCAGCGTGGGCCACTTCCACGAGCGCCTGCCCTCGCGCCGCCAGTTTCGTACGCGGCTTGAGTCGAGCGGCTTTGACGTGCTCGAGCTGCGCAGCTTCAACGTGTGGGTTCAGCCGCTCCACGACCATCGGCTCATGCCTCGCCTCGGCCGCCTTCGCCACCGCAACGACCCGCGCGACGCGGCGGGTACCCCCACCAGCGCCACGAGTCTAGTGGGGCAGGGCGCCAGCCGCTTTCAAAAAGCCTATTCTCGAGCGGCCATTCCGCTGGTCCAAGCGCTGTGCAGCGTGGATGCGGTGGGCGCGCGCCTCGGCATCGGCGGGAGCTGCTCGTTCATCGCACGGCGTTCGGAGCGCTGAGAGAAACACCTCGTGCTCACGGGATTTTGAGCTCGTCGTTGATCGCCTGAACGATCGTGTTTCGCGGAAACGTCTTGCCGCGCTCGTTGTGTGACCACGAGAAGAGCTCGGCGTGGCAGGTCTTTCCGGAACGACGGTACTCGAGGAAACATTTGGTGTGCCCGCCCATGTGGGAGACCGTCGCCAGCAGCACGATCCCGAGCGGGATGCCGATGATCGGCAGTGGGTTTCCGCCGGCGCTGGTCGACTTGAGCGTAGCGGGGATCGAAATCACGCTCATGAACAGGAAGACGGCCGCCAGGGTGATCCGGTCCTCCCAGTACAAGAACCGGTTTCGCGTGAAGGTCTTTGTGCGCTTCATGGAGCACTTTTAACGCCGTTTCGGCACCGAAGGGCAACGAGAGCGGAGGGCGAGGTGTAGGGTTCCGGCCCTGAATCGCCTCCCTTTTCTACTGGAGAACTCCATGTCCCGAACCCGAGCGCTCCCGATTTCCCTCCTCCTGCTCCTCGCCGCCTGCGTAGAGGAGAACGAAGCCCCCGGCGCCCCGAAGGTGAGCATCGGCCCGACCCTCCCCGCCACCGACGCCGACCTCGTGGCGGTCATCGACAGCGAGGCCAAGGATCCTGAAGGCGACGAAGTCACCTACACCTACGCCTGGAAGCAGAACGGCCTCCCGCGCACCGACCTCACCACCGCCACGGTGCCGGCGGCCGAGACGACGAAGGGCGAGACGTGGGAGGTCAGCGTGACCCCCAACGACGGGGCGACCGACGGCAGCAGCGCCACGAGTGCGACGACGACCATCCTGAACACCGCGCCCACCGCGCCGGTCGTCGAGATCACGCCGGAGGATGCCGAGGAGGGCGACGACCTGACGTGCAGCGTGACCACCGCGAGCGCCGACGACGATGGCGATGCGGTCGCGTACACGTTTTCGTGGGACGTGGACGGCGCGGCGTACACGGGGGCGAGCGACGCGGCGATGGCGAGTGTGGTTGACGGGGCGGATGTGGGCGGAGGCGAGGTGTGGACGTGTGAGGCGGTGGCCGGGGATGGGGATGATCTGGGGGGAGCGGGGAGTGATAGTGTGAGGACCACCGCTTGCGACGGGGACGGGGACGGCGTGGACGGCACCGTGTGCGGCGGCGAGGACTGCGACGACACCGATTCCACGGTCTACCCGATGGCCGGCGACACCTACGGCGATGGGGTGGACGGGGACTGCGATGGGATGGACTGCGAGGGGGGGTGGAGCGGCGGAGTCTACTTCGTCGCATGTACGGAAGGCATGACCCAGGCCGCAGCCACGCTCGCCTGTACCGCTGCCGGCTACGCGGGGCTTGCGAGCGTGGAGTCGGCAGCCGAGGATGCGTACGTGGCAGCCCTGCTCGGAGCCCTCCCCTACGCCGGGACCACTCTCAGGGACATCGAGTCTTGGATCGGACTCTCGGACGAGGGCAGTGAGGGCAGCTGGAAGTGGTCCAACGGCTCCTCCTCGACACACACGAACTGGTACAGCGGTGAGCCCGCCGGCGGCACGACAGAGAATTGCGTCATCGTCGCGGACTTCACGTCCTACACTTGGATTGACGTGCCGTGCAGCAGATCCTTCTACGCCCCGATCTGCGCGAACCGCTGACTCCGCCCTCTCGTCTCCTACTGCACACCCACCAACACCTCGTAGTTCGTCGTGCAATAGGCGCAGGATGCGGCGTTCGTGAAGTCTACCCGCGTGTCCTGGTTGAACAAGCCGAAATCATGTGGCGACTCTTCCGGGAGCAGTATCTTGCACGGCGGCGTTCCGGGAGACCACATCACGGCACCCCCCGCGGTGGGCGTGGCCCTGCCTCCGACGAGGACGATCGGTCTGCCCTCTGCCGGGACCACACGCACCACCGAGACCCGCGCCAGAGGAATCGGGGCCTCCGCGTACGAGGGGAGCGCGCGGAAGTCATCGCTGCGCTTGTGAGCCCGGACCGAGGTCGTGTCGGCCACGACCAGATCCGGCAAGGCGTCCCCGTCCACATCCGCGATGTCAAAGGCGTCCACGTGCTCCGTCAACAGCCGCCCTCCCTCGAATCGGAAGCCGTCGCCGGTGCCCGCTCGCCATTCGAGGCGGCCGTCCGGCGGCGCCTTCGCGTAGGTCAAGTCCGCGAGGCCGTCGCCGTTCCAGTCGACCAGGCGAACGCTCACCGGCACCTGCCCAGACGAGAGGCGCTGGCCTGCGCCGAAGGAGCGGTTTCCGGTTCCGGGTGCCACGACGAAGCCGTTGTCCTCGGTTGAGACCCCCACGAGGTCGGGCCAGCCGTCGTGGTTCAGATCTCCCGCGTCGGATCCGTTCACATTCGCGGTCATCCTCAACGCAGGCACAACCTGTGCCGCCTCCGGCAGCACCCCCTCCGCGTTCCCCCAGAACACCCGAAACTCCTCTCCCAACGAGTGTTGGAACAGCACGTCGGTGTACCCGTCGTCGTCGATGTCGGTCAAGCGCCCGCCGCCCCCCTCGAGGCCGCCGCGGGGGCCCGTCGAGAGTCGCGGCGAGTTCTGCCGGTCCCACAGCGTCGGCGCATCGGCACAGGTGGGCATCGCCGCCCACTCGCGTGCCCGGCGCACCTCGTCGGGCTCCTCCCGCGGCAGCGCCCTCGCGCCCACCGCAGCGACGGCCGCCACCCCCAGCGACACCATCCCCCACGCGAGCCGCCCCCGCCAAGCGGAAGCAGCGCCCCGTCGCGGGGCGCTGGCTCCCCCCCGCCCCAAGCGTCCCCGTACCCGCCCTCCGCCACCGCCCCCGCGCCGCCACCCCCCGCCC
>CANKOI010000008.1 GCA_947484175.1 Deltaproteobacteria bacterium | reverse complement strand
CGGAGGGGCGGCCAATAGCGGCAGGCCCCGGCGCCAACATGGGCCTTTCGTCACGCTGTCCCTTCCGAGGGGGCCGGCTGGCAATGGACCTCCGCCCCAACGGCGCCGCGTCCTGCGCGGCGATCCGCATCGAGGTCAATCGGTATGAGTTGCGAGGTCCTCGAGAAGGAGCGCTCGCCCGGCCTCCGCGAGTTCCGCGTGGTCGCAAGCTGTCACCCGGCGCATCGCCCGCACGGCCACGCCGGGAAACAACTCTCGGAGGGCGGCGAGGTTGTGGCTCGTGGCAATGTCGTCGAGCTCGGGAGGCGTCAGCACGATGCCGGCCAGCGGCAGCCCCGAACGGAGGACGGCCTCTACGGTGAGCAGGGCATGGTTGAGCACCCCAAGCCGATTTCGCGCCACCACGAGCACGGGCGCGCCGAAGGCGAGCGCGAGGTCGGAGATGCGGCAGCCGGCGCCGAGCGGCACCGCCCAGCCGCCGACGCCCTCGACCAAAGTGACCTCCGCCTCGCGGAGGCGGATCCACTCCAGCAGCGCCGGCAGCGTGAGGCTCACTCCCTCGGCGTGGGCCGCGAGGTGGGGGGAGAGCGGCGCCTGAAGGGCGACCGCGGCCTCGGCCGGATGGCCGTCGGCGAGGGACAGGAGCGCGGCGTCGTCGCCGGAGGTGCCGGGGGCGCAGCCGCTGGCAACGGGCTTGAGGGCGCGCACGCGCACGCCCGCATGGCGGAGCGCGGCGGCCAGCGCGGCACAGACGACGGTTTTGCCCACGCCGGTGTCGGTGCCGGTCACGAACAGGGTGCGCTGCAGCCTCACGCGGCGGCCCAGGCTTCGCCCACGCTGCGCGCCTGCCCCCGCTCGGCGAGCCACAGCAGGTGGGTGTGGACCTGCATCGCGGCCAGCTGAAGGTTCACGCCGGGCAGCCCCGAGTACACCATCGCCGCGATCTGATCGGCCATCAGCGTCCGGTCCGGCTCGCCGGCGCGGAGTACGTTGAGGAACTGCGCGGTGCGGTGGTGCCGGTGGGCGATGTAGGCGTCGGCCAAAGAGGCGGGTTGGGGCGGACCGTGCGCCGGCCACAGGGTGTCGGCGAGGGCGCGCACCCGTGCGAGCGAGTCGAGGTACCGCTGGAGGTCGCCCTCCGGCTGGAGGAGCACGATGGTGCCCTCGCCGGCCACGAGGTCGCCCGCGATGATGTGGCCGGTGTTGACGAGCTGGTAAGCGAGGTGTCCGTCGGCGTGTCCGGGCGTGTGCAGCGCCACCAGCGTGCCGGCACCGGTATCGATGAGGTCGCCGTCGTGTATGCGGTGATGCACGGGAAAGGGCACCCGAGCATCCGCGTGAGCCCACACGGGGGCGCCGGTGGCGGCGGCGAGGGCCTCTACGCCCCCGATGTGGTCGGCGTGGTGGTGGGTGAGGAGGATTCGGCCCACCTTCCCAGCCCAGGCCAACACGCGCTCCTGCTCCCGGGGCTCAGGCGAGGCCGGATCGATCACGCAGTCGCCGAGCCGGTACACGTTGGTGTGCGTGGCGGGAGGGAGGGTGGGCGTGCGCACCGGCAGCACCGCGAAGGGGCTCACAGAAAACGGCTCATCACCGCCCAGATGCCGACCGACAGCAAGAGGACCAGCGCGAACGAGGCCGCCCAGTCGGGCACCAGCCGTGGTTCCGGCTCGTCGCTCGGAGCCCCCTGCCGAACCGGCTCCGGGTCGAGGTCGTCGCTCAACCTCCGGTGCACCTCGGGGGGCAGCGACTCGTCGTACACCACCTCCACAAGGTGGGCGGCGATCGGAGTGAAGGAATGGGGCTGGAGGCCGGTGGACAGCTCCTCGATCGGGGGCCGATGCGACCGCGCGGCGAGGGCAGGTTCGGGCGCGTGCGCGCTGGGTGCGATGGGCGAGAGCAGGGGCCGTGGCCCGGCGCTGCCCTGCGCGCGTCGGGCGAGGCGCTCGCGGTCCGGCCGCTCGCCCGTGGTTCGCAGGGTGGCGAGCAGGTCGCGGTGGAGCATGCCCCAGTCGCCGTAGCGGTCGCGCGGATCACGAGCCAGCATTCTTGCGAGGACGCGCCCCAAGGAGGGGCTGTGGACGGAAACCGAGGCGAGGGTTGCGCTGAGGTCGTCTCGGCCGTCGGCGGGGTTGCCGACCGCTCCGCCGAGCAGCGGCTCTTGGGTGACAAGGTGGGCGAGCAGCGCGCCCAGCAGCCATTGGTCGGTGGCCGCGGTGATCGGTGCACCGTCGGCGAACTCCGGAGGGTGCACCTCGAGCCGCTCCTGCGGCGCCGCGAAATCGGTGAGGACGGGCGATCCGTCGCGACGGAGTCGCACCGTGTCCGCACAGATGCGGGCGTGAACGACGTCCGCCCGGTGCACGGCCCTGAGCGCCTCGCACAGCTCCACCCCGAGGTCGATGAGGGTGGCCACATCGAGCGTGACCTGGCCTTCGGCGGCGCGGTCCAGCACCCAGCGCAGGCTCACGCCGTCCACGAACTCCAGCGCGAGGGCGCCGTGCCCTGCGTAGTAGCCGTGGGCCTTCCGGACACGAGGGTCTTCGATCGCGCGGAGGGCCTCGTATTCTCGTCGGAGCTCGGTCATCGCCCGAGGGTCCATCGCTTCGTGGGCCACGCGGATGACCACCACCCGCGGCTCTCGAGACGAGCCATCGGCGCGTTGCGCCTTCCACAGCGCCGCCAGCGGGCGCGAGGCGATCAGCTCGACCAGCGCGAAGGGTCCGACTCGGTCACCTGGGCGGCGCATCGTTCCGGCTTAACGCGGCATCCAGCAGAGGCAGACCCACGCTGAAGGTGGCGAGGAGGAGCATTCCGACCTGGGCGTACCGGTCGGGAGTTTCGTGCAGGAGCAGAATTCCGGCGGCAGCCGTCAGGAGCGGGGTGGCGGTGGAGAGCGCGGCGATGGGTGCGGCCTGGCCAAGCTGGTAGGCGCGGGTCATCAAGAGCTGCCCCCCCGTGGCCGCGACGCCGGCGCCCACGAGTTGTAGCCACACGGCGGGCGACTCCGGCCACTCCACGGGAGTGAGCGCCACCATCACCCCGCACGCGAGGGTGGAGGCCGCGATGAAGTAGAAGACGATCACCTGTGGCGGGTTGCTGGACGCGGCGCGACGAACGCCAAGGTACGCGGCCGCCGCCGCGAGCCCGCTCACTGCGCCAAGCAGCCGGCCCGGTGTGTCATCCTGACCGAGCCGGGGCGCCGCGAGCAGCAGAGTGCCCACCAACGAGCCGGCGACGGCCAACCAGATCAGCGGCCGGCCGCGTTCTCCGAGGAGCAGCGGTGCGAGCGCCGCCACCCAGAAGGTGGAGGTGCCGTTGAGGAAGCCGGCCTCGCCGATGCCGATGTGGGCGACGCTCGCGAAGTAGGTGAGGAGGGCCAAAGCGCCGGCCGCGCCGCGCACCCACAGGGCGGGCCGCCCGTCGCCGATCAGCAGCTGCGGCTCCCCGCGGGCCATCACCACGATGACGATCAAGTTCACGACGGAACGAACGGCACTGCTCGCCGTGCTCGACAGAGTGGGCTGTGTGTCGTGGGCAACGCCGATGGCGAGCGACATGACTGCGAAACAGACGCAGCCGAGCAGCATCACGATTCCGGCGCGCAGGGAGGGGCGCGCGGCGGTCTCCACCGATCAGCCCTTCGGTTTCTTGGTGGTCGGGGACTTCTTTGCGCTGGCACCCTTTTTGGTCGTGGCCGCCTTCTTGGTGGTCGCGGCCTTTTTTTCGGTGGTCGCCTTCTTGGAAGGGGCTGCCTTCACCGCCTTCGGCGCCTTTCCTGCTGCACGCGCGCCCCCCCGCTTCCCAAAGCGGCCCTTCGAGGGGCCCGCCTCCCGCTTGCGCGCGAGCATACCGATTGCGTCTTCGAGGGTGAGCGTGTCGGGCGGGGTGGTCTTGGGGATGGTGGCGTTCGTTTCGCCGTCGGTGATGTACGCTCCGAAGCGGCCGTCCATCAGCTTGATCGGTGAGCCCGACACGGGGTCGATGCCGAACTCCTTGAGGGCCGAGGGGCGGGAACTGCCTCCACCCTTACGGACCGCGGGTGCAGCGAGGAGTGCGAGGGCCTCCGCGAGAGTCATCGTGAGCACGTTGGCTTCGGGGGGCACGTTGCGCGTGTCCGTGCCGCGGCGGATGTACGGACCATATCGACCGGCGTTGGCGCTGACCTCGTGGCCATCAGGGTCCTTGCCGAGGGTGCGCGGGAGCGACAGCAGGTCGAGGGCCTGTGCGAGGGTGATGGTGTCGATCGTCATTCCGGGCAGCAACGAGGCGCGCGGGGGCTTCTTCTTGTCCTTGCCCTCTCCGAGTTGCACGTAGGGACCGAAGCGTCCGACGGTGATCGTGACGGACTCTCCCGAGGGGCTTTCACCGAGGACAGCCGGGCCCGCGGCCTTCTTGGAGATGGCGCTCAGCGCCCACTCGGCGGTGACCTCGTCGGGAGACATCTCGGGGGGGATGTTGGCGGTGCCCCCCGCGTCGTCGGTAACGTAGGGACCGTACTGGCCTACACGAACGTGCAGGTTGCTCGGCGCGCTGCCGGCCAGCGGCAGGCGGTAGAGCTCGGTGGTTTCGGCGGCGAGGGCTTGGTCGAGCCGGGCGCGGAGGCCCCCCTCGGAAAGGTAGAAGTGGTTGAGGAACGCCACCCGGTCGCCCTGACCGAGCGCGATTCGGTCGAGGTCGTCTTCCACCCGTGCCGTGAAGTCGTAGCTCACGAGATCGGTGAGCTGGTTGTCGAGGAACTTGATGAGCAGGAGCGCGAGATGCGTGGGGACGAGCGCGTTGCTGCGCTTGAACGCGTAGGAGCGGAAGAGGATCTTCTCGATGATGTCGCTGTAGGTGCTCGGTCGGCCGATGCCGAGCCGCTCCAACTCCTTCACGAGCGTGGCCTCGGTCAGCCGCGCGGGGGGCTGGGTGGTGTGGCCCTTGGCGGTGAGCTCCCGAATCGACAGGACTTCGCCCTGCCGCACCTGTGGCAGGATGCGCTCCTGATCGGCGAGCTCGGCATCGGGATCGTCGGAGCCCTCCACGTACGCGCGGCGGAAGCCCGGAAAGGTGATCGTGCGCCCGCTGCCGCCGAAGCGCGCGTCGGCCACCGTCACTTCCACGTTCACCTGCTCGCCGGTGGCGTCGGCCATCTGGGAGGCCATGGTGCGCTTCCAGACGAGCTCGTAGAGGCGCGCCTCGTCGATCTCGAGCTGGGCGCGGCCCTCCTCGATCGTGCGGAATGCGGTGCCGGCGGGCCGGATGGCCTCGTGAGCCTCCTGCGCGTTCTTGGCCGTGCTGCGGTAGTGCCGCTGCTCGGGGGGAAGGAAGGGCTGTCCGTAGTGGCCAACAATGCTCGCTCTCGCGGCAGTCACCGCCTGATCCGACAAGTGCACGCTGTCGGTGCGCATGTAGGTGATCCAGCCGCGCTCGTAGAGGAACTGCGCCACCCGCATGGTGTGTTTCGAGGTCCACCGGAGCTTTCGGTTGGCCTCCTGCTGGAGCGTGCTGGTGGTGAACGGCGGTCCGGGGCGTTCACGCCACGGCTTCGCCTCGACCTTCTCCACGCGCGCCGGCTGCCCCCGCAAGCGGCCGACCAGCGCGGTGGCGTCGGCCTCTTGGAGGTGGAGCGCGCGTGGATCGGCGAGGAGCCCGGTGCGTTCGTCAAAGTCTTTGCCGCGCGCCACGCGGCGGCCGCCCACCGAGAGCAGGTTGGCGGGGATGGCGCCGCCCTGGGCTCCAAACGACCCCTCCACGTCCCACCACGTGCTCGCGCGGAAGGCCATGCGCTCCAGTTCGCGGTCGACCAGCAACTTCACGGCCGGCGACTGCACGCGGCCAGCTGACTTTGCGCCCCGAATCTTGCGCCACAACACGGGGCTGACTGCGTAGCCGTACAGCCGGTCCAGGACGCGCCGGGTTTCTTGCGCGGCGACGAGATCTTCGTCGATGTTGCGGGTATTCGCGAGCGCCGCCCGGATGGCCTCGGGCGTGATCTCGTGAAAGACCATGCGCTTGACCGGCACGTTCGTGGGCAGAAGCTCGCGGAGGTGCCAAGAAATGCTCTCGCCTTCACGATCTTCGTCGGTTGCGAGGTAGAGGACGCTGGCCTCCTTGAGCTTGGCCCGCAGCTCCGCCACCTGCTTCTTCTTGTCGAGCGGAACGACGTAGTAAGGCTTGAAGCCGTCTTCGATGTTCACCGCGAAGTCGGGGTGAACACCTGCTTTCCGCGCCGCCTCTGGAATGTCCTTCGCGTTCGCCGGAAGATCTCGGATGTGCCCTACGCTCGCCTCCACCATGTACCCCTCGCCGAGGAAGCGCTCGATGGTCTTCTTCTTGGTCGGCGATTCGACGATGACGAGGGGCTTGGCCATGGCGGGGCGATTACCCCGACTGGGCCCGGCGTGGCAACCTGACGGATACAATCGTTCCCATGACGGACCCGGTCGGCAGCTACCTCGACCACCTCCGCGCTGAGCGGGGCGCGTCCCCCCACACGCTGCGTGCGTATGAAGCAGAACTCCTCACTTTGGTAGCACATCTTTCTCCGCGCTCGCTCTTGACTGCCACCACCCTCGACCTCCGCGGTTGGCTGGCTCGGGCCGACCTCGTCCGGAGCAGTCTGGCTCGCAGGATTTCTTGTGCGAAGGGCTTCTGGCGGTGGGCGCAACGCGAGGGGCTCGTGGCGCATTCCCCCGCCGAGCGCCTCCGGGCCCCGCGGGTGAAGCAGCCTCTGCCGAGGGTGTTGCAGGTGGACGAAGCCGCGAGGGTGGTGGAGGGGCCGCCGCGCGCGCGGGACCGCGCCCTCTTCGAGGTGGCGTACGGCTCGGGCCTGCGCGTGTCGGAGGTGGTGGGTCTCGACGTGGACGACGTGCGGCTGGAGGAGGGGTTGGTGACGGTGCGACGCGGCAAGGGCGGGAAGGGGCGCGTGGTGCCGCTGGGCGAGGGCGCTGTCGTTGCGCTGCGCACGCTCTTCACGACCGCCGGGATCTCCACCGGAGCGATTTTTCTCAACGCACGTGGCGGCAGGCTGTCGAGCCGCGCGGCGTGGACCGTGGTGAATGAAGAATCCTTGCGGGTGGGGCTGCCCGACGTCCACCCCCATGCGCTTCGCCACAGCTTCGCCACGCATCTGTTGTCGGCCGGCGCGGACATCCGCTCGATCCAAGAGATGCTCGGTCACGCCTCGCTCGGCACCACCCAGCGCTACACGCAGGTCGACCTCGAAGCGCTCCAGCTGGCGTACCGATCCGCCCATCCACGCGCACGCCGCTCTTGAACATCGGGATGCTGCCGGGCTACAAGGCAGGCGATGTCGAAAGCCCCGTTATCGCCGGCCGAGCTCGGAAGGCTGGACTCGACCCAGCGGGAGGCGGAAAGCGGGACGCTCTACGGCCTCCTTGGGCTCGACACTCGGGCCGCCAGGGAGGATGTCGAGACGGCCTACCGGGACTACGTTCGTGACTGGCATCCCGACCGCTTTTTTTCTCGGGATGCGGGTACGAAGGTCGAGCAAATCGAGAACAACTTCGTCGAGGTCACGCGGGCGTACAAGACGCTCCGCGATGCAAACAAGCGCACCGTCTACGACGCCGACCTGAGAGGGCGCGGCGTGACCGTGGTCGCCGTCGGGGGGGGGGTGCGCGACGAGCGCGTGGGCTTCGAGGTTCGGGTAGACCGGCCTTCGGGCGGCTCGACTCGCATCGCGCCAGCTGCGCTCTCTCCAGCTGCGCCCCCTCAGGCGCCGTCCGCGCCCGCCGCTTCCGCCCCCCCGGCCGTTACCCGCTTGCAAGGCCAGATGGCGGAGCAGTTCGCGCGCGCTCGCACCTACTTCGACGCCGGCGTGGTGGACCTGGGCGAAGGCCGCTTCGCGAAGGCCGAGAGCTCGTTCTACCTAGCCATGCGCTACGACCCGCGAAACCAAGAGTACGCGGAGAAGTTCCGCCTCGCGCAAACAGGCGCCAAGCGCGGGCGGGCCGCGGGGTTCATCGGTCTCGGGCAGACGGCCGAGCAATTTGGAAACGCGCGGGAGGCGTTGGTGCAGTACCGCAAGGCCGTGGAGTGTGATCCCGAAGAGGGGGTGGCCTACGCCAAGCTCGCGATGTTGCTGCGCCAAGTGGAAAAGGACAGCCGCGAGGCTCTGACTCTCCTGCGAAAGGCGGTTCAGAAGGAGCCCAAGCAGGTGGCTTACCGGATTGCACTCGCCGAGCTCTACGTGGAGCTGAAACTGCTGCAGAACGCGGGTCGCGAGGTGCAGGCCGCACTTCAGATCGATCCCACCCACGCCCGCGCGCTCGCCCTGCGGAAACAGCTCCGCTTCTCTTGACCGTAGGAGGCTACCGTCGAGCCACGAGGGTTTGGGGCGGTGGCGCGGTGCCAGCCCGCCAAGCGTGCAGCTGGCGAACGAGCCAGCTGCCGATCGGGTGCGGGCCGAAGAGCGGCCGAGTTCCCGATAGGGGGCTCAGCGCCGGCTCCGCGCCCACCGGCCTCAGGCCGGCGGCGCGGAGCCAGTCGAGGGCCTCCTCGGCGGTGTGGGCCGAAGCCCCGGGAGCCTCGGTCGTGAGCGTGCGCGCGAAGCGGAGCACGAGGTAGCCATGGGGGGTCAGCGTGGCGGCGGCAGCGGCCACGGCGCCCTCGGGCGAGCCGGAGGCCTCGGCCGACTCCAGAAGCAGGGCGGCGTCGACAGTGCCGGGCGCGAGCGGCGGCCGCAGCAGGTTGCCGCGCACGAACGAGAGCGAGGCCCCTCCCTTCGCGCGCCGGCGCGATTCAGCATGGAGCAGCCCGGTCATGGCGACGTCGATGCCCACGACCTCGCGGCCGGCGGCGGCGAGCGCCGCAGCGGCGCGCCCCCCTCCGCAGCCGAGGTCGGCCACGCGGGCGCGCCGTGGCAGCTCGGCGTGGAGGGCGGCGAGCACGGGGTCGGCGGCGAACACGTCGTCCGGCGTTTCGTCCGCCCGCAGGCCGGGCGCGGGCCGCTCCTCGTACCAGGCCCGGATGCGAGTCGCGAGATCGACGTTCTCGTCGCGTTCGGGGGCACCGATATGGAAGTCGGGCACGCCGCCCGTCTCCGTCCACTCGCGCCGACAATCACAACGCCCTTGGTGGAAGGGTCGGGTGCACTCGGGGCAGGCCAGCACGGCGGGGAGCTAACGCAGCCGCGGCGAACAGGAGCGGGGTGCGGGGGTAGCAGGCTAAGGGCGGCGGAATGATCCCTTTCTTCGCATCCATCGCTCTTGCCGGCGATCCTGCCATTCCCTTCTCAAGGTATGAACTTGCGAATGGCTTGAAGGTGACGCTCTCGGCCGACGCCAGCGTGCCCTTTGTATGCGTGAACGTATGGTACGACGTGGGCAGCAAGGACGAGGTGGCCGGTCGCTCCGGCTTTGCGCATCTGTTCGAACACTTGATGTTCAACGGCAGCCAGCACGCCGACGACGACTTCTTCGCGCCCCTGCAGCCCCTCGGCGCCCGCCTCAACGGAAGCACGACGCTCGACCGCACGAACTACTACGAGTGCCTGCCCCGCGAACACCTGCCCCTCGCGCTTTTTTTGGAGGCGGACCGGATGGGCTGGCTCTTGCCGGCGCTCACGCCCGAGAAGCTCCAGAACCAGAAAGATGTGGTGCGGAACGAGCGGCGGCAGAACTACGACAACCCGCCGTACGGGCAGGCGTGGCTGGAGATTCTCCAGAACGCCTACCCCTCGGGCCATCCGTACCACATCGCCACGATCGGCAAGCACGAGGAGATCGACGCCGCCACTCTCGCTGACGTCTCCGCCTTCTTCCAAAAGTGGTACCTACCCAACAACGCATCGCTCGTGCTGAGCGGTGACTTCGACGAGCCCGAGGCCCGGGAGTTGATCGCCCGGTACTTCGGCGCGGTGCCCCGTGGGCCGGAGCCGGAACACCTGCGCCCGGCGGCGCCCGCGACCTTCACGGAGGAGCGCCGGGTGCGCGCCACCGACGACGTGCCCTTCGAGAAGGTGTGGCTGGTGTGGCACACCCCTGCGCTCTACGCGGCGGCCGACGCCGAGCTCGACCTTCTCTCGAGCGCGCTGTCCAGCGGCAAGGACAGCCGGCTGTACAAGGCGCTGGTGCACGAGCAGCAGATCGCCCAGGACGTCTCGGCCCAGCAATCCAGTTCAGCGCTCGAGAGCCTCTACGTGATCACGGCGCAGGCCGCGGCCGGTCACACGGGCGACGAGCTCGTCCGAGCGATCGATGCGGTGCTCGCGGAGGCCCGCACTCGGCCGATCACTCAGGCGGAGCTCGAGCTGGGCCGCACCGCCTACGAGGTGCAGTTCTTCGGGTCGATCACGTCCATTCAGGGCAAAGCCGACCTGCTCAACGGCTACGTCACCCGCACCGACGACCCGGGGTACCTCGCCCGCGACCTCGCCCGCTACCGGGCCGCCACGGTGGAGGGCGTGAATCAGGCCTTGTCCACCTGGTTGCCGCCGGATCGACGCCTCGTGCTGACCATCGGTCCGGAGGCCAAGTGAACCACCTGCTCCCGCTCCTCCTCGCCTTGGCCTGCGCTCCCAAGGTGGCGCCTCCTCCTCCGTTGGAAACCCCGCCGCCCTACGTGCCGATGGTGCCCGAAACCCTAGCGCCGCGGCCGTTCAGTCCGCCCGCCGTGGCTTGGGGCAAGGTTGGCGGAGCCCGCCTCGCCGTGGTGGAGAACCACGAGGTGCCGTTCGTGACGGTGACGATCGAGTTTCCCGTGCGCTCCACCGCAACGCCCCCCGAGAAGGCTGGCCTTGCCGAAGCCGCCATGGACATGCTCAACGAGGGTGCGGGCAAACGAACCGCGCTCCAGATCAGCGCCGAGCTGCGAAGGCTGGGCGCTGAGCTGGGCACGGGCTCGGGCACGGATGGGAGCCGCGCTTCGGTGACCTGTCTGCGCGACCGGCTGGAGGCCACCCTCGATGTGCTGGCCGACGTGCTGGTGCGCCCCACCTTCCCCGCCGACGAATGGGACCGCAGGCGTGCCTTGTGGGTGGACGGAATTGAGGAGGGGCGCAACAACCCCTCGGTGATCGCCGGTGAGGTGATGAACCATCGCCTGTGGGGCAACACCTACGCGGGAAAGGTGGCCACCCCCGCCTCCCTCAAACGCATCACCGTGCGCGACATGGTCGCGTGGCACAAGGCGAACGTCACGCTCGAGGGGGCCCTCGTGCTCGTCGGCGGCGACATCACGCTCGCCGAGGTGGAGCCGCTCCTCGCCGCCCGCTTCGCTACGCTCAACCGCCCCGCCCCCGCCACGGAGCCGCGCCCGGCTTCCCCGGTTGCCCCGGAAAAGTCGGTGGTCTACCTCGTGGACAAGCCGGGTTCGGCCCAGAGTGTGGTGCGCGCGGCTGCCTACTTCGGGCAGCCCACCGACCCCGACTACAGCGCGCTCGTGGTGGCGAACATGGCGATGGGCGGCCAGTTCGCCTCGCGCATCAACCTGAACCTCCGGGAACAGAAGGGGTATACCTACGGGGCGCGCACGAGTGTCGGCTACGATCTCGCGGGCGTGAGTTGGTCGTTCTCATCGGGAATCCACACGGAGAAGACCGGGCCGGCGCTCGCGGAGTTGTTGGCGGAGCTGCGCGCGGTGGAGGCCGGCCGGGCGCTTACCGACGCGGAAACGTCGCAGGGCCTCGGCGCGCTGGTGGGCGGGTGGCCCTTGCGTTTCGAGAGCCCGGATTACCTCCTCGGCCAGCTGGACGTGATGCGCACGTACGGCCTCCCTGAGGACTGGGTGAGCGGCTACCTCGGCCGCACTCGCGCCGTGACGACCTCTGCGGCGCAGGCGGCCTGGAGCTCGCGGGTAGACCCCGACAGGCTGACGTTCGTCGTGGTAGGAGACGCCGCCCGGGTTCGCCCGGACCTCGAAGGTCTGGGCCTCCTGGTGGTGCCCGTAGACGTAGACGGCAACGTGATCGGAGCAAAGTGATGGGCATCGAAAGCCGATTCATCTGGATGGACGGGAAGCTGGTCCCCTTCGACGACGCGAAGGTGCATGTGCTCTCGCACACCCTCCACTACGGGTTGGGCGTTTTCGAGGGCATTCGCAGCTACAAGCAGCCGGACGGTGCGGGCGGGGTGTTCAAGCTCGACGAACACGTGCGCCGCCTCTGGGACAGCGCGAAGATGTGTCGCATGCAGATCCCCTTCACGAAGGAACAGATCCGGGACGCGTGTATAGAAACCCTTGCGGCCAACGAGATGCCCGAGGCCTACATTCGGCCCCTCGTGTACTTCGGCGAGGGGAGCATGGGCCTCGGCGCCCGCAACAACACCGTGCATCTCACGGTGGCGGTGTGGAACTGGGGCCGGTACCTCGGCGAGGAGGGCATCAAGAACGGCATTCGTGTGCAGACGAGCACGTTCACGCGTCACCACGTGAACAGCAACCTGCAGCGCGCCAAGGTGATCGGGCACTACGTGAACTCGATCCTCGCTCGTTACGAAGCCAACGACAACGGCTACGACGAAGCGATCATGCTCGACGGCGCCGGGTATGTGGCGGAGGGCACCGGCGAAAACCTGTTCGTCGCGCGTGACGGCGTCGTAAAAACGCCTCCGGTGGTGAATATCCTCGGCGGGCTCACCCGCCGCACGGTGATCGATATCCTCCAGCACGAACGCATCCCGATTCACGAGATGCACTTCGGTCGCGACGCGCTCTACGTGGCCGACGAGGTGTTCCTCTCGGGCACTGCGGCGGAGATCACTCCCGTGCGCGAGGTGGACCGCCGCGAAGTGGGCCCCCCCGGCTCGATCACTCGCCGTGTGCAAGAGCTGTACGGGGCGGGGGTTCGCGGGCAGGTGGACTGGATGAAGGGGTACGTGACGAGGTTCTAGAGCCCTTCGCGGGCCCGCCACCACGCCACGAGCAGGTCCGTTACGCGCCCGTAGCTCTCCACGCCGTCGTGAACGCCGTTGCTCCGGAGGTAGGCGTCGTTCACGGCTTCGCCAGCGTCGGCGATGATCGTGTCGTAGCGGGCGCGCCAAGCGTCGACGGCGGCTTCGTCCCGGAGCACGCCCGCGCTGCGCGACTGCCAGAGCTCCCAGGCTTCGGCTTGGTTCGTCCGGCCCCAGGCTACGACGATGTGACGCGAAGCGAACCGTGCGGCCGAATAGCGGAAGTCGGCCCCGGCATCGTCGTGGGCCGCAAGCCAGCCCACGAAGTTTGCTTCGTCTTCGCGGGCGATGCCGCGCTGGTGCGCCAGCTCGTGGCAGGCGTTGAACGGCAGAAAAAAGGTGGGCATGTCCACATTGAGGTTGGGCTCGGCCGTGAGCGGGTTGTACACGCCGCCAATTCCGAGAAGGCTGAGGATCGGGGAGAGGAAGATCGGCTTGGGGGGGGCGTAGCTTCCGCCCAGAAAGCCATGCCGTTCGCCGAGGCGGTCGAAGGTGGCGGAGGCGCGGCGGAAGGCGTCGGGGATGTCGTCGCCCAGGCGAGCTACCCCCGAGGGGTCTTCGCTGACTTCGGCGCGGGTGTCATTGAGCTCGGAGATCAACGCCGCGCCGAGCTGACCGAGCTCGTCGGGAGTGGGTTTCGACACGCTGTAGCCGAAGGCTTTGCGGATGGGCTCTCGCCTGTAGTTGAGCCCCCAGGTCGCCATTCCCCACGCCCAGGTGAGCGATGCGGTGGCGAGCACCCAGGGCAGCGCCCGGCGCGCGCGTGCCCAGCGGTCGGTGGGTCGAAAGGTGCGCCACATGCCCACCGCAGCGCCCGCCACGAGCCCGACCACGCAGACCTCGCCGATCGAGAAGGACACCGTTCCCGTGACTCTGGAGAGGGCGGCAGCGACGCGCAGGCCCCAGCCTCGCGCCACGGTGGCCTCCACCCACGCCGGATCCGCTGTGCGTTGGGCCAGCGCCGCCGCGGGGCCGGAAGCGAGGAGGAGCGCCCAGCGGGCGCGATTCCGAAGCGTACTCACGGTGCGGCGAGCTCCGCAGGGACTTCGACAGCCGGGGCGGGCGCGGCGGGAGCGGCCGCCCGGGCGCGGTCGGCCCGGGCGGCGGCGAGCGCTTCGGGGAGCGCGGGCTCCAAGAGCAGCATGTAGAGGATGATCTCCCGCCGCGCGTCTTGGAAGTAGGGGCCCGCGAGCTTCTCGGGCTCCGGGGACCAGAGCCCGCCGATGTTCAGGTGGTCTTCGTCGGGGGTGTAGGTGGGCCGCGTGAGCGTGCCGAACTCACCGGCCACGTACACGGTGCCCACCAGCTCGCGGAAGTCACCGGCGTTGGCCCACGGGTCGAGGCGGTGGCGGAGCACGAACACCGCGTCGGCGAACATCGTGTCCTGCCGGGGGGTGAGCGTGCCCAGAAAGGTGCGCTCCTGATCGAGCACGGTGCGCACGGAGGTGGCGCGCAGCTCCAGCAGTTCGGTTTCTCGGCGCTTCATCCCGTCGAGCCGCAACCCGATCTGGCCGAGCTCCTCGTCGGTGGCGCCGCGCTCCATGGCGGCCCAGAGCTCATCATGAACGGCGGCGATCCCCGGCTCGTAGCTGCCGGTGATCTCTGCATTGCGTGCTGCCACCGAACTGAACTCCCGGCCGGCGAAGCCGTGCAGTTCTTCGAGCAGCCCCAACTGGTAGAGGTCGAATTGGAGCGCCCGCAAAAAAACCCGCAACCGCACACGCTGCTCGCTCGCCTGAGCCGCGGGCAAGAAGGCGTAGTCGTACAGCTTCCGGTACAGGGGCGGCAGGCTCTCGCGGTCCAGATCGGCGGCGGCCGCCACTTCCGCGGGAGGCGCCTCGGGCGGGAGGGCGCATCCGGAGGCCAAGGCGACGAAGACCCAGAAGCTCATGGGCCAAGTGTACTCCGCCAGCTACGCTCCCCGGCATGCGGCTCGGCCTCGCCGTGACCTTCTTTTTTGCTGTCGTGGCCACCTGGCCGATGGCCATCGATCCGCTCGGGGGCCTGATGGGGCACCCGGGCAACGATGTGTGGAACCACGTGTGGGGCTACTGGTGGGTGGGAACCCAGGTGGAGCAGGGCTTCCTGCCGCTCATCACCGACCTGCTCCACTTTCCGGGCAGCAGCCGGCTGTTCTTCATCGACACCTTCGGCGCGCTGTGGACGCTTCCCCTCCAGAAGCTCGCCGGCCCCGTCGCCGCCTACAATCTCGCCATGTTCGTCGGGTTCTGGCTCGCCGGATTCGCGGCGTGGCTCTTGTGTCGTCACGTGTGCAACGAACGCTTCGGCCAAGGGGACCTCCCCGCGTTCGTGGGCGCCGCCGCCTTCGCCTTCTCCCCACACCTGTTGGCCCAAGCCTACAACGGCATCACGGAGACCATCACGGCGGGAACGCTCGCCTTGACGGCGCTCGCCACCCTCCGCCTCGTGGAGCGTCCGAGCCTCCGAACGGGCCTCGTGGCCGCACTCGCTGGCGCGCTGTGTATGCTCTCGAACAATTACTACGGCCTGTTCGCCGTTCTCGGCGCGGCGGTGCTGTTGTTTTCGGCGGCGGTGGCGCGCTGGGAGCGCGTGGACTGGCGCGGGCTGCCCGCTCCCACCCTCGTGGCGGCGTTGGTGGCGGCCGTGCTGGTGGCTCCGGCGCTCTGGCTGCTCGCGATCTCTCTTGAAGGGCCCGACGCCATCGTAAACCGCGACCCCGACTTCGTGTGGCGGCAGCTCATCACCCACAACGTCACCGACCTCGTGTCGGTGTTCCGCCCCGGGAAGGTGTACAGCCCCGACCTGAAGGCGCTGCACGGCGAAGAGCTGCTCATCGTCACGTACGCTGGCTGGGTACTCGTCGCGCTCGCGGGGTGGGGCCTACTCTCGCTACGGCGCTGGCGGGATCGGCTGCCTTGGCTGTTGTGGATCGGCTGCTTCGCGCTCCTGATGCTGGGCCCCTACCTCTACGTGGCAGGCGACTACGCGACGATCGACGATCGCAAGATCCCGCTTCCCTTCCTGCTCTTCTTTGACTCCTTCCCCATCTTTGCGCGCATCTCGCACCCCTTCCGCTTCGTGGTTCCGGTGCAGTTGGGCTTGGCGGTGCTGGCCACCCTCGGGGCGCGCCGGCTCCCTGCCCGGTGGCTGCTGCCGGTTGGCGGGCTCCTTGCGGCGGAGCTGCTCCTCGGCTCGCCCGCGCCTTGGCCGGTGAGCCGCTCGCCCACCGAAATTCCCGCCAGCAGCGCGATCCTCGCGGCCGACCCGCATGCGGGCGCCGTGCTCGACCTGCCCATGGGCCTGCCCAACTTGGAGCGGGCGATCTACAACTACTGGCAGATCGGCCACGGCCGTCCGAGTGTGTATTCGCTCAACGAGCCCGATCCCGAGATCTTGCAACGCTCCCACCTTGCTCGTGCGCTCCGAGTGGCCGAAGCTGGGCGACTGGACCGCCTCCCGCCGCTGCTTCCCGACCTCGATCTGGTGGTGTCGGGCCGCGCTCTCGCGGCGCTTGGCGTACGCTACGTCGTGATGCACCAGCGGTTCTACATCCGGGAGCGCGCCGAGACGACGCTCACGCTCTTGCGGGTGGCGTTGGGGCCCGAGACGACCACCACGGAAACCGGCGAGCATGTGTGGTGCCTGCAGTCGCCCTACGCTGCCGAGACGCCAGAATGACGCGAACGGCGCGAGAGGCGCTCGGGCTCGCGGCGGCGGTTCTGGTGTCGCTCGCCTCGGTGACGGCGATCACGTGGCCCGTGGTGCAGTACCTTGGCGAGGTGGTGCCCGGCGGAGGGGAGTTGGGCGGCTGGCTGTGGCGGTACCAGTGGCACTTTGACTCGCTGGCGGGCCTGTCGTCGAGCGACCTTGGCCCTGTCGATCGCTGGCTGGGTTTCGTCTCCCTGGGCCGGTACCCGGAAACCGGCAACATCCTCGACGTGCTTGCCCTCTCCTACCCGCTAGAGGCGCTCCTCGGTTTTCCCCAATCCTACAACGCCAAGATCTTCATCGTCCTCGTGCTCGATGGCGTGGCCGGCTACGCCTTGGCCCGGTATTTTTCGGGCAGCATCGCCGCGGCGCTGGCCGCGTGCAGCATCGCGGTGGCCAATCCGATCAACATCTTGGAGGTAGGGGAGTGCGGCCTGCGGCAGGCCATCCTGTGGTGGGTGCTGCTGTACCCCGCGCTCTTGGACCGGGCTCTCCGTCGTCGCACGCTGGGCTCTGGGGTCCTCGCGGGCGTCTGCCTTGGCCTCGCCGGCGCCTGGTATTGGTTCTATGGTCTGTTTGCCGCCATTTTTACGGTGCTCTGGCTAGTGAAGACGCTCGCTACGGAGGGGCAGCGGGCGCGCCTCGGAGCGCTCGGCCGGGCGTTGGCCGGAGTGGCTCTCGGTGCCGGATTGGCTGCCGGCCCGTTTGTGCTGGCGTACCTCGTGGGCGATGGCACCTCGCCGGGTGGGGGTGGCGGCAGTGGCGGAGGCCGCGCGGCCCTCCCCGAGCTGACGTTCTTCCTTCCCTTCCCTAGCTACGACACCGTGAGCCACGCGCCCTTGCGGCCGGAGACCTACGCGGAGAACGTGCTCGCCTCGATCAACCGAACGATCGGCTCCTCGTGGAGCGCCACCTACCCGCTGGATCCTCGCCTGGGCTTTGCGATGCCGCTGACTGCGATGGCGTTTGGGGTGCTACCGGCCATGGCGCGGCGCCGCTCCTGGGGCTGGCTCGCGGTGTGGTTCTTCTTCTACCTCGGCACGCTCGGCCCCTTTCTGCGCATCGGCGATGGCGACTCCCGCGACGTGTTTCGGCTCGATGGGGGCTACGTCGTACGCATGCCGTACACCCTGATGTTCCAGTACATCCCGGGGATGGCTCGAATGTTCGCGCCCTATCGGCTGTGCGCCTTCGTGGTGGTGGCGTCGGTGGCCTTGGTGGCGTTGGGGCTGGCTCGCCTCCCGTTTCGGGCCTGGGTGGCCCCCTTCGTGATCGTGGCCACCGTGGCTCAGCCGCTCTACTACTGGGGTCGGGGCGCGGTGGTGGAGGGCGGGGGCGACAGCCGCGAGTGGCGCAGTCCCATCAAGGCGAGCCGCATTCGGGTGCCCGAGTACTACCGAAAGCTCGACTCCAGCGCCCTCACTGGCATCGTCGAGCTGCCGCTGGAGCATCAGCAGGACCTGATCTACTACTACCAGGTCATTCACCACCAGAAAGTGTACCGGTCGTGGGCTTCGCCGGGGGCCGTGCCGCCCTTTCTGCGCGCGAAGGGCACGGGCGGCGATTCTGGGGAACGATTGCGGTACCTCGCGCGCCCCGACGTCGTGGTGGGAAAGGTGCCCAAGGTGTTCGAGGAGCTCTCCCAACATGCGATGGCGGCCGACGCGAAAGACCTCACGGTCGAGAGCTTCCGCGCGTGGGGGAAGAGCGGCAACTATCGGCGCATCATCCTGCATGAGCGAGGCTACTTCCTGGCCGATCGTTCCCAGGGCTCCCGGCTGTTCATCGCTGCGGTCGACCGGATTTCGAAGCAGATGGGGCTCACTCCGCTCATGGTGGAGGAGATGCGCCGGGGCGACCCTTCCAACCCTCAATTCGGCGTGCCCACCTCGGGCGACCTCGTGCCGTGGACCTCGCAGCCGGCCGACATTCCCGAGGCCATTGCGCCCTCCGCCATGAGGATGGCGGTGTTCGAGGTGCCGGAAGCGGCGGAGGCCGAGGCCGCGAAACCGGCGCCTTGACGGCGCGGCGGCCGGGGCGCGTTACGATCGAGCGATGCGACTTCTGGTGGTTCTGGCTCTCCTCGGATCGGGCTGCGCGTCGGCCCGTTCCGGCTACGTGCTGATCAATGCGCAGCGAGCGCTCGATAAGGCGAAGGTCGCCGGGGCCGAGCAGAAGGCCACGTACGAGTACACGCTTGCCTTGGCCTACTACGACAAGGCTCGCGAAGAGAACGGCGGGAACGAGTACGGTCACTCCGACGTGCTCGCTCAGTCCGCGATCGACTGGGCGGCGCGGGCGCTGGAGGCCACGTCCGACGCGGAGCGGGAGTTCGGCGACGAATTCGTGCCCGAGGAGCGCCGCGAAGAGGTGAAGGAGCAGAAAGAGAATTCGCTCGAACAGATCGACTTGGACGAACTCTGATGCGCCCCTTTCTGTTGGCGGTCGTGCTCGTCGGCTGCGTGCCCGTTTCCCTCCTCCAAGCCGAGCACAGCGCGCTGAAGCGGGAGCTCGAAGAATCGAAGGGGCGGGCGCGGTGCAAGCCCGCGGAGCTAGCCCTCGCCGAGGCGAACCTCGCCTTCGCCGAAGTGGAGTTTGACGAGGCGAGCCTGGCGCGTGCTTCCGAGCATCTGAAGCTCGGCCGGAGCTACGCCGCCGTGGCCAACACGTGCCCCGAGCGTGACACGCCCGCCGCTCCCCCTCCACCCGAGAAGGACGCGTTCGAGTCTTTGCCGGAGCCTCCTGCGCCGGTGGCCAAGCCCCTTCCGTCTACGCCCGCCGATCGGGATGGCGACGGCATGCTCGACGCCGACGACGGCTGCCCGGCCGACCCGGAAGACCTCGACGGATTCAAGGACGCCGACGGCTGCCCCGAACTCGACAACGATGTGGACGGCGTGAACGACAGCCTCGACCGCTGCGCGATGCAGGCCGAGGACAAAGACGGCTTCGAGGACCGAGACGGCTGCCCCGACCCCGACAACGATCGCGACGGCGTGCTCGACCCCGCCGACCGCTGCCCCGATGAGGCCGGCACCGATGGCGGCTGCCCCTCACGCGACCGCGACCACGACGGCGTGACCGACGCCGCAGATGCCTGCCCCGACGCCGCCGAAACCGTGAACGGGTACCTCGACCCCGACGGCTGCCCCGACCAGAAGCCGTCGCGGGTGCAGGTCACGGGCACCGCCATCGAGATCAACCAGAAGGTCAACTTTGCCACCGGCAAGGGCGTGATCCTCGCCGATAGTTTTGCGCTCCTCGACGATGTGGCCCAGGCCATGCGCGACTACCCGAAGCTTAAGATCGAGATTGGAGGCCACACCGACAACGTGGGCGACGATGCGAAGAACCAGAAGTTGTCGAAGGAGCGCGCCGACGCCGTGTTCGAGTACCTCCTCGAGAAGCGCATTCCCGCGGTCCGAATGATGACGGTCGGCTACGGCGAAACCCGTCCGGTTGATACCAACCGCACCGAGGAGGGGCGCTCCAACAACCGTCGCGTCGAGTTCCTCATCGTGGGTGCCCCGGCCGCGGCCCCGCCCGCTTCTCCTTCGCCGGAACCCGTGCGTCCCGACCCGCTCCCCTGGTAGCGCCCGCGTTGTTTCCCTCCCGCTCCCCGCTTTGGCCTTGGCATGGCTTGCTGCTTTGCGTGCTGGCGTGCGAGGGAGGGGTGGACAGTGAAGGCGACCCCCGCGAGACCGGCCGCGAGCCCGATACGCAGGACTCGGCGGGGGGCACGGGCCACTCGGGCGACCCCGCCGTCGTCGAGCGCGACGTGGTCGTTGTGGTGCTCGACACCGCCCGGTACGGCTTGTTTGCGGAGGGGTCCATGCCGCTCCTTTCAGAGCGCGCGCTTCTGGGTGAGACCGTCGTGAACATGACGAACACCGCCGGCTGGACCCGCCCCGCGACCGTGTCGTTGATGAGCGGCCTACGGTGGGAGGAGCGGTACCTCGCTGGCGGGGACGAGGCGCTCGACGAGAGCACCGTCACGACGCTGGCCGAGAGTCTGCAGTCCCACGGGTGGCACACCTACCTCAACAGCGCCAACCCGGCGCTCGGGGACTGGCTCAGCCAGGGCTTTGAGGAGCAGGTGTTCTCCGACAAGGGAGAGGAGTCCGCGCCCCAGCGCTTCGATGCGGTGCTGGAGCAGCTCTCCACTCACGAGGAGCCGGTGCTCGCCTGGCTGCAGCTGATGGAGCTGCACGTGCCCTTCGGGCCGATGGCGGACTCCTGCGCGGCGGAGGTGCAGGCGGCGGCCGCCCTGTGCCCCGAGGAGTTGTTCGACATCGGGGCGGAGGTGACCTACGCGTTCATCGACTTCACCGTGATGAGCGATGAAGAGCGTGCGGCGTGTGGGGCGGCCATCCACGTGGGCCAGTCCTGCGCCGCCACCCAGCTCGATGCTGAGCTCGACGCCTTCCTCAGCGCCCTTCCGGCCGATGCGCTGGTGGCCGTGACCACCGACCACGGCGAAGGGTGGCTCGACCCCAAGACCGACCACAACTGGACGCTCAACCAGAAAATCAGCCGGGGCTTTCTGGCGCTGTTCGACGCGCAGGGCGTGCCCGGCGAGTACGCGCTCGCCTCGCAGGTCGACCTCGCGCCCACCCTGCTCGACCGGCTCGGCGTGTCGCCTCCCGAGGGCCAGTTCGAGGGGGTTCCGCTGGGCGAGCCGGCCACGGGCCTCGTGAAAGCCTGGCGCTGTGCACCGCAGTCGCTCACGGTTGAAACCGCGATCTGGGAGGGCGACTCGCTCGGCATCAAGATCCGCCGCCCCGGCGGCAAGGTGTCCTACGAGCTCTACGACACTCTTTTGGACCCCAACAGCGACACCGATCTCGCGGCCAGCGTCACCATGTCCACCACGCTGGCGGCGGCGCTCGAGGAGCAGTTTGCCAGCACCGAGGCGCTATGTGTCGAGGGCAGCGACTGGTAGCGTTGGATCGCGAACACCGCCCCTGCTGAGCCGCAGCAGCAAGCCCAGCGGAGTCTCTTGGCAGCTCGGCACCTCCTCGTTGAGCACTACGGTTGGACGAGGCAGGCCCCAGCGCCAACTCCGGCTTTTCCTCACGACGGCCCTTCCGGGGCGGCCGGCTGGCGAGGGACCTGCGCCCCACCGGCGCCGCGTCCTGCGCGGCGAGCCGCATCGAGGTCAATCGGTAGACATCGGGGGGCCCGCGCCCTACCGGTTCCTCGGGAAGCCGAGATCGATCACCGACGTTGCGGGGTCGGGCCACCGGCTGGTGACCACTTTTGTGCGGGTGAAGAAGCGGATGCCCTCCGGACCGTACATGTGGTGGTCGCCGAACAGGGAGGCCCGCCAGCCGCCGAAGCTGTAGTACGACACGGGCACGGGGATGGGCACGTTGATGCCGACCATGCCCACGTCCACCTCGCGCTGGAAGCGGCGTGCGGCCCCGCCGTCGCGCGTGAAGATGGCGGTGCCGTTGCCGTACTCGTGGCTGTTCACGATTGCGAGCGCTTCGTCGTAGGTGCCCACGCGCAGCACGGAGAGCACCGGGCCAAAGATTTCTTCGCAGTGCACCCGGCTGTTCGGCTTCACCTTGTCGATGAGCGACACGCCCAAGAAGAAGCCGTCGTTGGCGAACTTCTGTTCGCGTCCGTCCCGCACTACGGTGGCGCCCTCTTCCTTCGCGATGTCGAGGTACGACGCCACCCGGTCGCGGTGCTCGCGCGTGATGAGCGGCCCCATCTCGTTCTCCGGGTCGGTGCCGGGACCGACCTTGATCCGATCGAGCCGGGCCTCGATGGCGCGCACGAGCGGCTCCGCCACATCGCCGACGGCCACGACCATGGCGACGGCCATGCAGCGCTCGCCTGCCGATCCGTAGGCGGCCGACACCGCGGCGTCCGCAGCCATGCCGACGTCGGCGTCGGGGAGGACGACCATGTGGTTCTTGGCCCCGCCCAGCGCCTGCACCCGTTTGCCGCGCCGGGTGCCGTTCTCGTAGATGTAGCGCGCGATCGGGGTGGAGCCGACGAAGGAGAGCGCGGCCACGCCGGGGTGCTCGATCAGTCGGTCTACGACCAACTTGTCGCCGTTCACCACGTTGAGCACGCCGTCGGGCAGGCCGGCCTCCTTGAGGAGGGCCGCGAGGAACAGCGAGGGCGAGGGGTCCTTCTCGCTGGGCTTGAGCACCACAGCGTTGCCGCAGGCCACCCCGTTCGCGAGCATCCAGATGGGAACCATCGCCGGGAAGTTGAACGGGGTGATCGCCGCCACCACGCCCAGCGGCTGGCGCAGCGAGTACACGTCTACGCCCGTCGCCGCCTGCTCCGAGTGCTCCCCTTTGAGGAGGTGCGGGATGCCGCAGGCGAACTCCACGTTCTCGATGCCGCGGGAGATCTCGCCCATCGCGTCGGAGAACACCTTGCCGTGTTCGCTGGTGAGGAGGCGGGCGAGGTCGGCCTTGCGGGCGTCGAGCAGCTCCCGAAATTTGAACAGAATCTCGGCACGTCGTGAGAGGGAGGCTTGGCTCCAGCCCACCGCCGCTCGGGTGCAGGAGGCAACGACGGCGTCCACCTCGTCCACGCTGGCGAAGTCGACCTCTGCCTGCACATGCCCCGCCGCGGGGTCGTACACGGGCCCGTGCTTGCCCGAGGTGCCGCGCACTTCCGCGCCGTCAATCCAATGTCCGATGTGCCGCATGGAGCCTCCGAGGGCGCTGCTTATTCCGCCACGGCGGTGAAGCCCGCCTCAAGGAAGATCGCCATCCCCGCGGGGCCCTTGCACCAAACGAGGAAGCTCGCCGCCGCCTTCGCGTTCGCGGCGTTTCGGGTGACGGCCACCGGGTACACGACGGGGGGGTAGCTGCCGCTCGGAAGGGCGAACGCCACCTTCACCTCAGGCGACTGCCGCGCGTCGGTGGCGTACACCACCCCGGCCTCGGCCTCGCCCGTGGCCACCCAGCGGAGCACGGTGCGCACGTTGTCGCCGCTGACCACCCGCTCCTTGATGCCGTCCCACACGCCGAGGCTCACCAGCGCCGCCCTCGCGTACTTTCCCGCGGGCACGTTCTCTCCAGCCAGCGCCACGTGGTGTAGCTCCGGCTTGGCGAGGTCGGCTACGGTGGCGATCGGCACCGCCGAGCTCGCACGCGTGATGACGACGAGCCCGTTCCCGACGAGGTTTCGGCGCGTGGCCGGGTCGATGAGCCCCTTGGCGTCGAGGAAGTCCATCCAGTCGCGGTCGGCCGCGAAGAACAGGTCTGCGGGTGCGCCGGCCTCGATCTGTTTGGCCAGCCGCGAGGACGCGTCGAAGCTGAACGTGACCCTTGGATTGCCCAGCGCGGTCCACGCCTCGCCCGCGCGTTGGAGGGCTTCCGTGAGACTGGAGGCGGCGAGTACGACGAGGGCGGTGTCATCGGCGGCGGCGGGCCGGGCGAAGGCGGCGCCGGCGGCGGCGGTAAGAAAGGTGCGGCGATTCACGGGAGCTCCCACCATTCGTGGGGGAGCACCACCGGCTCAGCGGCGGGGGAGTCGGGCACCACCCACATGTCGCCCCACAGGCTCTGCCCCCCATCGCACGTGAGCACCTGGCCCGTGAAGTAGGCGCCGGCGGGGGAGACCAAAAAGCCGATGGTGGCGGCGATCTCCTCGGCGGTGCCGAGCCGCTTCAGGGGCACCCGGCTGCGCAGCTCGTCGAGGACAAAGGCGCCCTCGGGGTAGTTACGAAAACCCGAGCTGGCGATGAGGCCGGGCGCCACGCAGTTCAGCCGCACCCCGCGGCTGGCCCACTCGACGGCGAGGGTGCGGGTGAGGGCCTCCACGCCGGCCCGCGCCGCGACACTGTGGGCCATGCCGGGAAAACCGCGGTGGCTGAGCATCGTCACGTTCACGATCGCGCCGCCGTGCTCCAGCATCCAACGGTTGGCGACGGCCTGCGTGAGCGCCCACTGCCCGGTGAGGTTGGTGGCCACGACCGCCTCCCAGCCGCGCGGGGTGATGGCCTCGGCGGGGGTGAGAAACTGTCCCCCGCCGTTGTTCACCAGCACGTCGATGCGGCCAAAGCGAGCGAGCGTTGCCTCTACGAGCGTGTCGATGGCGGCGCGGTCGCGCACATCGCACACCACGCCGAGCACGCTGCGACCGAGCTCTTCGCCGAGCCCGCGGGCCGCGGGCTCGATGTTCGAGGCCTTGCGCGACGCGATCACCAGCTCCGCGCCCATGCGCCCGAGCTGCCGCGCGGTGGCCGCGCCGATGCCCGTGCCGCCCCCCGTGACGAGCGCCACCTTCCCCGCGAGCGAGCCGGGCGCGAGCACGGCGGCGGCGGCCCGTGCGGCCTCCGTTCGCCCCGCTAAGGGGTCGCGCGCGTCACCCACGCAGTGCCTCCGCGAGCTGGTCCCGAGGCACCCGACGCTGCTCGCCGGTGGCCAGAGTCTTGACCGCCACGACCCCCTCCGCCAGCTCGTCGGGCCCCAGCACCACCGCGTAGGGAATGCCGCGGCTGTCGGCGTACTGGAACTGCTTGCCGAGCTTGCCCGGCGCCCCCAGCCACGCCTCCACCTCCAGCCCCGCGGCGCGGAGTTCGGCCGCGAGCCCGAGCGAGGCGGCGTCGAGTTCGGCACCGAAGCGGGTGACCAGAGCGCGGGTGCGGGTGCCGATGCCGGGCAGCATGCCGCGCTCCTCCATCACGACCAGCAGCCGTTCCAACCCCAGCGACACGCCCACCGCCGGCACCTGCCGCCCGCTGAACATGCCCACGAGCCCGTCGTAGCGGCCTCCTCCGCCCACGGAGCCCACCCCGCCGTCGTGGATCACCGCTTCGAAAACGGCGCCGGTGTAGTAGCCGAGGCCGCGCGCGAGGGTGGCATCGAAGGCCACGTTGCGGGCGCCGAGCGCTGCGGCGTGGGCGAGCACTTCGCGCAGCTCGGCGGCGGGGCCGGCGGCGGCCTCCCCCACGGCGGCCGCGACTGCGGCGAGGTCGGCCGGCGCGGCCAGCACCTCCCACAGCCGGGCGACCACTGCGGAATCAAACCCGCGGCGGCCGAGCTCCTCCGACACGCCCTCGACCCCGATCTTGTCGAGCTTGTCGATCGCTACGAGCACTTCGCCCTCGCGGTCGGCTGCCCCGGCTGCGGCCACGATCGCGCGGAGCAGGGCCCGGTGGTTCAGCTTGATCGTGTAGTTCGTAAACCCCAGCCGCGAGAGTCCGTCGCTGGCCACCGCCAAGCACTCGGCGTCGGCCACGCGGGAGTCCACGCCCACGATGTCAGCGTCACACTGGTAAAACTCGCGGAAGCGCCCCCGCTGCGGCCGGTCGGCCCGCCACACCGGCTGCACCTGGTACCGCTTGAACGGCATGGCGATGTCGGCGTGCTGCGCGATGACCCGCGCGAGCGGCACCGTGAGGTCGTAACGCAGCGCCAAGTCGGCCTTGCCCTCCCTGCCGCCTTCGCCGCGCTCGAGGATGCGGAAGATGAGCTTCTCGCCTTCGTCGCCATACTTGCCCATCAGCGTTTCGAGCCGTTCGAACGCCGGAGTTTCGAGAGGCTCAAAGCCGTAGCGGGCGAACACCTCGCGCACGAGCCCGATGACGTGCAGCCGCGCGTGCATCTGCGCGGGCAGCAGGTCTCGGGTGCCACGGGCGTTCTGGGCGACAGGCATCGGCGTTCTCGCAGAACGGCGGGCCTAACCGGGCGATGCGCGCGTCGGAGTTTGGGGCAAGACCGGGCGCGCCGGCGCGAGGCCGGCCGCGGGCCGTCGTCGCCGAAGCAAATCTACGAATCGTCGCGTGGCCGCAACGAACCGCAGATCGCCATCCCCGGCTACGGGGTGACGATCGTCGTTTCGGCGAGGTTCGCGAAGAACGCGCCCAGAACCATCCAGCCAAGGGCGAGGGCGAGGAAGGCGTTCATGAGCGGCGAAGTGCCGGGCGTTTCGTGATGTTTGACGTTGAGGGAACGGGCCATGAGAATCTCCAGAGAGCGCAGCGGGGAGGAGCAGCAGCACTCCCCTGTGGAGCAAGGCCCGTGCCAGCGGCGATAGGGGGGGGGGTGCGGCGCCTCCACGTGCTCCCCGACCTCTCCGGTGGCGGCGCCGAGCGCCTTGTGCTGGCCCACTCGCGGCTGTGCCCGGAGGTGACGGTGGCCACGGTTTTCGGTGGCGGACCCCTCGCGGCGGAGTTCGGGGAGGGGGTGGTGCTCGGCGAGCGGCGGAACGGGCGGCCGAGCCTCCTCGCTTTCGCCCGCCTGATCGCGGCCGCGCGCGCCGCCGATGTCGTGCACACCCACCTGTTCGCCGGTGACCTCTGGGGGGGCATGGCCGCGCGCCTCGCCGGCCGTCCCGTGGTGTCGCACGAACACAACGTGGACGTAGACGAGTCGCAGCACGTGCGAGCGGCGCGGCGCCTGTCGGCGTGGATGCCCGCACGCACGCTCGCGGTGAGCGAAGCCGCGGCTCGCCACAGCTTCGCCCGTCGCATCGAGGTGGTGCCGAACGGCGTGGACCTCGCTCGGTACGCGGCCCCTTGGCGAGGCGGCGGGGGGCTCCTCGCCGTGGGGCGGCGGGTGCCCCAAAAGGGCTTCGACGTGCTGCTTGCGGCCTTGCCGCCCGACACTCCGCTGCGCGTGGTCGGCGAGGGCCCCTTCGCGCCCCCCACGCCGGGCGTGGCCTGGCTCGGCACCCGCGACGACCTCCCCGACCTGTTCGCAGCGGCCGATGCGCTCGTGGTGCCCTCGCGGTGGGAAGGCTTTGGGCTCGTGGCGCTGGAGGGCCTCGCGGCGGGCACGCCCGTGATCGCCTCCGACGTTCCCGGGCTCCGCGACGTGGTCGGCGGCGCGGCCCTGCTCGTGCCGCCCGGAGATGCAGCGGCGCTGCGCGCCGCGATCCAGCGCGTGCTGGGCAGCCGCGCCCTTCGCGAGGAGCTGTCCGCGCTCGGCCGCTTGCGCGCCCGGCGCTACGAACTGCAGCTCACGTTCGCCGCTTGGGAGCGGGCGGGGCACGAGGCCGTGGCCTCGTAGGCGCCCCGCCCGCGCGGCGGGCTATGCGGCCCGCGTGGGACGCTCCCGAAGTCTTGTCGCCCGCTGTCCCCGGTGTCGGGTGCACCTCGAACGCTGCCTGTGCACGATGCTGCCGCGTTTGGAGCTGCGCACCCGGCTCGTGCTGGTGATGCATACCAGCGAGCACGGCCGCCCCAGCGCCAGTGGCCCCCTCGCGATGGAGTGCCTGCCCAACAGCGAGCTGCACATTCACGGCCTGCGCGACGACCGCGTAGACCTTGCCCCGCTGTTTGACGCGGGCCGTCGCGTACTTCTGCTCTTCCCCGCCGACGACGCGCGGCCGCTCGACGCGGTGATGGCCGACGGCGATCCGCGCCCGGTCACGCTGATCGTGCCCGACGGGAGTTGGGGGCAGGCGCGGCGGGCGGCGCGGCGGCTGCCGGGGGTGGAGCGGGCGGAGCGGGTGACGCTGCCCGAGGGGCCGCCGACGGAGTGGGGCATCCGGGTGGAGCGGAAGGAGGGGGGGCTCTCCACCTTCGAGGCGATCGTGCGCGCGCTCACGCTGGTGGAGGGCGTGGACGTGGAGGGGGCGCTGATGCCGGCCTTCCGCACGATGGTGAAAGAAACGTGGGAGATGCGCGGGAAGCCGCCCACACTCCCCGCGCCCGCCTCGCCGAGCGCCGAGGCGCTGCCGCCCCGTCCGCCGCTGGAGGTGCTCTACGTTGACGACGACATCGTGGTGATCAACAAGCCCGCCGGGTCGCTCGTGCACCGCGGGTGGGGCGACGACGCGCTGCCCGTGTTGCAGCAACTCCGTGATCAGCTGGGACAGCGGCTTCACGCGGCGCACCGCCTCGATCGGGCCACCAGCGGAGTGTTGCTCTTCGCACGCTCCTCCACGATGGCCGCCCGCCTGCACGAACAGTTCGCCGGCCGAACGGTGGAGAAGCGCTACCTCGCGCTCTGCCGCGGCCACGACGCCGCGCTCACGTGCGTGGATCACCCCCTCGCGAGCGAAGCCGGCGCCGAGCGGAAGCCCGCGCTGACCGAGTTCCGCCTGCTCGGGGAGCATGGCCGTTACGGCCTTTTTGAGGCCCGGCCCCTCACCGGGCGGACGCACCAAATCCGCCGCCACCTCAAACACGCCAGCCACCCCATCATCGGCGACGTGCGCTACGGCAAGGGGGAACACAACCGCCACTTCCGCGAGGTGTACGGCTTTGGGCGCCTCGCCCTGCATTGCCGCGAGATGGCGTTCGCGCACCCTCGGACCGGCGCTCCCCTTCGCGTGCAGGCGCCGCTCGACGCGGCGTTTGCCGGGCTGCTTACGCAGCTGGGGATCGACGCGGGGGGGTAGGCCGGAGTGCGAGGGGCCTGCGCGCCCCGTTGCACAAAACCTAAGCGTGGCTTAGGTTTGCTGGGAGGCCCTCGACATGCCACCGCCCTCGTTTCCCGACTGGCCGTCGCTGCTCGACCTTGCGGTCTCCCAGTCCGGCTACTTCACCACCGCCCAGGCGGGCTCGCTCGGCTTTTCGCCCGAGCTTCTGATCCACCACACGCACGCAGCCAGGCTCGTCCGCGTGAGGCGCGGCATCTACCGTGTCCGCCACCTCCCTTCGCAGGACGACGAAGACCTCGTCGTGGTGTGGCTCTGGTCTGCACGAGCAGGCGTGTTCAGCTGCGCGACTGCGCTTGCGCTGCATGACCTCTCCGACATCCTTCCCAACCTCGCCGACCTCACGCTGCCCATGCCGTGGCGCGCGCGTCGGCTCCGCGTCCCGGATGGCGTCGTTCTGCACCACGCCGACCTCGCGGCTGAGGATCGCACCTGGGTGGGCAACGTCCCTGTCACGAGCGTGGCGCGTACGCTCCGCGACTGTGCAGCGGCGCCTCTCCCGCCCGACGTCCTCCAACAAGCAACCGAGCAGGCCGTGCGCCGGGGCCTCGTTTCCCGTGCTGAGGCGCCAGGATGATCCGCACCTACACGACTCCTGGGTCATCGCGCTTGGGCCACGAAGGACGTTGACCTTCGGTTGAGGGGTCGGCCCGACGGCGCCCCGCCGCGTTTCCGAACTCGACTAGGCCTCGAGGTCTCCCTGAGTTCGCTTACGCCGGAGGCCGAAATGTGTCTCCGAACTCGACTAGGCCTCGAGGTCTCCCTGAGTTCGCTTACGCCGGAAGCCGAAATGTGTCTCCGAACTCGACTAGGCCTCGAGGTCTCCTCGAGTTCGGGGACATCGGCCGGCAGGCGGCGGGCGGCTCGCCCCCCCTCAGTTGATCTCGTCGCACGCCGCGAAGCAGACGTCGGGGTAGTGCGCGCCGTCATCGCGGCCCACGTACACCGTGACGATCGTGACGGAGTCGGCCAGCACCGCCACGGGCGCCCCGCCGAGCTCAAACAGGGCGCCATCCCACGCGAAGGCGCTGAGGTGCCACGCGCCCGGCGGAACATCGAGGATCAGGAACATGCCGTTCGCAGGATGGGAGTCGGCCTCCCGCTCGGAGGGCAGGTGGTTGCTGTCGAAGTAGAAGACCTGTTCGTCGGGGGGCGCCCAGCCGTCGCCATCGTGCGCGTAGACCTGCGCGTGGCCGAACGGCCCCTTGTCGCAGCCGACGATCGCTCCGATCACCATGCCGGTGCCCGGCTTCCACTCGGTGCCCAAAACGGAGGTGACGATCATCGTGGTGCTCCACGACACCGCCGCTGCGTTCGTTTCAATCGCGCCGTCCCGTTCCCAGCCCCAGACCACATGCTGTTCGTAGGTGGGCACCGTTTCCTCCCACTCCGCCGGCGTGGAGGTGCCGATCGTAAGGGGGGTGCACGACGGGGCCTCGGACTTGAAAACGCCGCGGGCGTTTGCGGTTCCCCCATCGTCGGCGCTGACGGGAGGGTTGTCGTTGAACCACAGGCTCCAGCTCGCGTCGGCGACCTCGTCCTCGGTCTGGAAGTCGAGGATTTGGGCCTCAAGCAGGTGCGTTTCCACACACACCGCCTCCGGGGGAACCACGGGCTCGCCGATGCAGGCGGCGTCGCCCTCGTAGGGCCGCGAAACGGTGATGAAGTCGCCCTGGCCCAGCCCGGTGCCGCTGTCGGTGTCGCCGCCGCTGTCGGTGTCGCCGCCGCTGTCGGTGTCGCCCCCCCCGCCGGTGTCGCCGCCGCTGTCGGTGTCGCCCGCTGTGCCGGTGTCGCCGGTGTGGTGTGCGCTCTGCCCGGTGTCGCCGGAGTCCACGGCGGCGGTGTGAGGGCTGCACGCCGCGAGGAGGGCGAACACGAGGAGCCCGCTGCCCGATCGCAGCGCAAAACGCAGGCGACCCGGCCCCACCGAAGTTGCCGGGCCGCCGCGTTTTGCCCAGACCGAGCCCACCTGCACCTACACCGGTGCGGTGCGGCTCTTGCCGTTGAGCAATTCCAGCTTGAAGATCGAGAGCCCGCCGGCAAAGAGGCGTTTGGCCTCCGAAACGCTGGCGATCTTCGCCGCCGTGCGCGCCACGAAACGAGGCCGCAAGTAGAACTTGCGGTGCGCGATCTTCAGGAGCTCAAGGATTTGCTCCTTGGTGAGGTGCTCCTCCCAGCAGGCGGGTACTTCCACGCCGCAGAGCGGGTCTTTCATCAGGCGGTCCCAGCAGTCGGCCGCGAAAAGACCCTTCTTGGCGCCGTCTTCGAAGCTCTCGGTGCCCGGGTAGGGCGAGAAGACCGCGAACACCGCGTAGTCGGCGTCGAGCTTGATCATCTCGTCGACGTTCTTGATCGCGGCATCCATCGTGCGCTCGTGGGGCCCGCCGAGCATGATGTAGGCCACGCTGCGCACGCCCTCTTCGCGGCACCACTTGAATACGCGGTGCACGTCGTCGGTGTCGCAGTGTTTGCCCCACACGTCGAGGCCTTCGTTGTTCGTGCTCTCCACGCCGAAGTGAATCTTCGTGCAGCCCGTTTCGGCGCAGCGACGGAGCTGCTCGCGGGTGGTACCGGCGATCGTGGTCTTGTAGCCCCAGTTGAACTTCAGCCCGCGCCGCTCGATGCCGTCGCAGAACTTCATCGCCCACTGGCTGTTCGGCGTGAACAGGTCGTCGATGAAGTGGGTCTCGGTGATGCCGAGGGAAACGCAGTGCTCCATCTCGTCGAGGATGTTGTCGATGTCGCGCATCCGGTACTGCTTCTTGTAGGTGAGGCAGAAGGGGCAGGAGTGCGGACAGCCGCGGCTGGTGATGGCCGTGGTGTTGAGCGGCTGTTTGCAGCCGGGCAGGTAGTACTCGCGGAAGCGGGTGCGGCTGCGGTCGGGCCAAGGGTAGGAGTCGAGCGACTTGGTGCTCTTCCGATCCTTGTTCTTGATGACCGTGCCGTCGTTGTCCTTGAACCAGAGGCCCTCGATGCCCTCCCAGGACTTGCCGGCGTCGTAGCGCTGTACCATCTCGAGAAACGCGTCTTCGCCATCGCCCGTGAGGATGGCGTCGGCATCCTTGAGCTGCATCGCGTAGTCGGGAAACATCGAGGTGTGTGGGCCGCCGAGCACGATCTTCGCGTTCGGGTTGAGCTTGCGCACCGTGTTGATGGTCATCTGCACGTCGGGCAGCGAGTGCGTGTAGGTGCTGATGCCCACGATGTCGAGCGGGTAGCGCTTGAGCTGCGCTTCGAACTCGGGGTAGTCGAGATCGTCGACGACCGGATCAAAGATCTCCGCCTTGTAGTGGGAGCGTTTTTCGATCGCCGCCTGAACGTACATCAGGCCGAGCGGCGGAAAGCAGTACACCCCGTAGGCCATGGCCTTGGGAATGCCGGCCCACACGCGGAGCTGCTCGGGAGGGTTGAGGAGAGTGATGTCCATAGGGGCTCCGGGAGCGAAAGGGACGGAACTACGAGCGGAAAGGGGGGCGAAGGCCGAAGAGTCGCCAAGGGAAGAACAACGGGACCTCGCGCTGGTACGCGAGGTACTCGTCGCCGAAAATCTCGATGAGCTGTGGCTCCTGCCGTACCACCTTCTCGACCAGCGAACCAGCGAGCAACAGCGGAGCGAGGAGCGCCACGAAGGTAAAGGAGTTCAGCGCCACGCCTACGGAGAGGAAGCCGAGCAGCTTGCCGATCACCGAAGGGTTGCGACTGTAGGCGTAGATGCCCGATCGTACGAGGTGGAGGGTGCGGCCCGCCGTGGGCGAGGGGCTTCCCTTGCCTTCGAACACCAGCTCGGCGTAGGTGACCCCGACGAACGCGAGCCCCGCCGCCATCAAGAACGCGGCCACCCAGAGGTTCGTGGGCGCAGGAAGGAGCCCGCCGGAAAAGCCCAGCGCCCCGTCCAACCAGAGCGCCAGCATCGCGATCAGGAAGGTGAGCGGGAACAAGAAGGGGATGTACACCTTCGTGACCATCAGCAGGATTTGGGGCGTGAGCGCAACGCGCCCCGCACCCGCTGCCATCTCGACCAAACGTGCCATTCGGTCGCTATACTACCTGTCGATGCGTCTGCCGTTTGTATTCGCCGCCACGCTCCTTGGAATGACCGCCTGCGGGGAGGATCCGATCCTCCAGCGGGCGCGGGAAGAGGCGGCGGCGAAGGCGGCCGGCAGCGGGGCGCAGCCGGGGGGCGCTCCGCCCGGCGGCGCACCCGGCGGCGCCGTCGGTGGGGTGCCGCCCGTCGCGGGCGCGGACGGCAAGGTGCCGCCTCCTCCGGGGGGCGGCGAGCCCCCGCCCTTCGGGTACGAAGGCCCGGGCGCGCCGGTGGCGGTGACGGCGCCCCAGGTGCCGGGCGTGGCCGAGGAGCCCGAGCCCGCCCCCGAAGGCTCGCCGGGGGGGGCGCCCCACGCCGAAGGCGGGGGGCCGGTGGGCGGCGGCGTAGCGGGCGCGGCCGTGCAGCCGCCTCCCGACGCGGGACCTACCGTTACGGTGGAGGGCGTCGTGGAGTACACGAAGTGGCGCGCGGGAGGCGTGCGCATCGACGCCTTCGACGGCGACCACACCGTGCACGGCAACCGCCCGGGCGTGGTGGCCTCGGCCCGCCTCGATCGCCCGGGCGCCTTCACGCTTCAGGTGCCCCAGAACAGCGGCCGCCTCTACGTGGAAGCCGTAGTGGACGAAGACAAGGACGGCCGCCCCGGCCCCCAGGACCCCCGCGGCACCGCCGACCGTTACCCGGTGACCGTGTCGGAGAGCCCCATCGACGGCCTCACCATCCGGCTGGTGAAGCTCGAAGCGCCGAGCGGCAAGGGGGCCCAGGACTTCTAGCGGGGCTTTCGGGAGGGCTCGCCGCCTAGATGCAGGGCTGCGTGACGGGGGTGGTGCTCGAATCACACAGAATTCCGTCGCACCCGTCGATCCAGTCCCCGCTGCTCCCGCAGGCGCGCACCGTTCCGCTCCACCCGCTCGCCCAGGAGCAGACCCACAGCGCGCCCGAGCAGGTGCCCACGGAGGGGTAGTACTTCGTTTCGTTGCCGTCGCAGTTCCAGTCCCAGCTGCCGTCGCCGCGCTGGGCGGTGCTGTACGAGGTGGCGGCCGGGCTCGCGGACACGTTGTAGTCGTAGCAGTCGTTGTCGTAGCCGCTGCGGTAGTAGCCGCTGTCGGTGCAGAGGCACTTCGCGGACACAGAGGAGCTGCCGTACCCGTCGCCGTCGTAGTCGTAGTAGTAGTTGGAGCAGCCGGTGGCGCCCTCGGTGTCGGCGGTGCCGTCGCAGTTGTCGTCAAGGCCGTTGCAGCTCTCCGCGGCTTCGGGGCCCAGCGCGAGGGTGGTGTCGTCGCAGTCGCCGTCGTTCTCGGAATAGCCGTCGCCGTCGTCGTCGTAGCCGCGGGTGCCTTCGTCGACGATCTCGTCGCAGTCGTTGTCGCTGCCGTCTTCGATCTCGGTGCCGCCGGGGTAGCTGAGGTTGTCGTCGTCGTCGCAGTCGCCCATCTCTTCGGTGAACCCGTCGCCGTCGTTGTCGATCTGCGTGAGGGGGCGCACCACGAAGAAGGCCTCGGCGGTGTCGCTCAAGCCGTCCTGATCGATGACGGTGAACAGCAAGTGCTGCGTGCCTCCAGGAATCTCCGCCTCGCAGGCGGCGATGCCGGTGGCATCGGCTTTCGGGGCGCAGAACTCCGTGAGCCCGGCATCGCCCTCGTAGTTGAAGCTCAGGTAGAGGAGGTCGGGCGTGTCTTGCTCGTCGGAGACCTGCACCATGAACGTGAAGTCGTCGCCTTCATCGGTCGTTTCGCCCGCGGCCGGGTGAACCATCTGGATGGTGGGCGCGTCGGGCACCTCCTCGATCACGACGGTGATGTGCGACTCCGCGGTTTCGCCCTGTTCGTCGCCCGCGCTCAGCGTGATGGTGTGGTTTCCCGGCGTGAGCTGGGCGGTGGAGTAGGTGCAGGAGCCGCTCACCGCGCAGGCCTTCTCGTTGGTGAGCACGCTGTCGATGTCGCTCGACCACTGGATGAACAGCAGGTTGCTGGGCGTCTGGTCGTCGTTGGCGGTGCCGATGAAGTCGATGATCTCGCCTTCTTTGCGCGTGGTGCCGTTGGGCGGCGACTGGATGCTCGCGGTAGGCGGCTCGTTGTAGCTGCTGACGGAGACGTCGTTTCCGCACGCCGCGAGCTGAAGCAGAAGTGGCATCGGAACCCCTCGGCCGCGCAGAATAGCACGGAGCGTTGCGGTGCGACCGAAGTCGCAGGGTGGCGGCTCACCCATCGACTTCGGTCGCTCTGCGCTGCCCCTCACCCCGCCACCCTTCCCTCCCGCGCCAGCGAGCCGGGCATCGGATGGCGCAGCGCCCACTCGATGGTGATGGGGCGCTCGCCGTCGTCGCCGTCGGGGTCGACAGGGCCAAGATAACGAAACGCCATCGTCACCTGCGAGCGCTCGTCGGCACGCTCGCGCACGAAGAGCAGGGCCGTACAGCCTTCGCCCGCGGGGTCGAGAAGGCGGCGGCCGTCTTCCGTCGACCGGCGCGTCCGCGACTTGGACTGCCAGTGGAATCGCTGCTCGTGGAGCGGGAAGTCCCGGTACTTGAGATGTTCTTTCGTGGCTGCCGACTTCGCCAGCGTGACGAACAGGAGGTCGTAGGCCTTTTCGCCCGCGCGCTCCACGCCGGTGTAGTACTCACGAAATGCGCCGGTGGGTGTCCGCTGGTTGAATGCGACACTGACCTCGACGCCGAGGTAGCGCTCGTGAAGCGATAGCGGGTTGTCGGTGGACAACCTAGTCCCTTCAGCGAGGGTGGCGTTTCGGGCGCGGAGCACGGGAATCAGCTCCGCAAGCTCGGCGCGGACCGCTGCGTGGGCGGCGATTCGTTCCCGACACGCATCGTCATCCGCAGCGACCTCCTTGCCGTAGAGGACGGCGAACAGCATGCGGGCGCACCGTTGACCTGCCTCGTCGCTGGGCCACCCTCCGGTCTGAAGCAGCCCCCAAGCCTCGAGCCGCTCGCCACCCACGTGGAGAAGCTTGTGGACGTTGGCCAGCGCCTCTTCCTCGCCAGCGGCGAGCATCGGCGAGACAATGAGCCCGGCGGACAACCTGAGCGAACGCCACGACTCGCGGTACCGGTAGATGTCCTCAAGCGAGACCTCCGTCTCTTCGAGGAAGCCAGCGAGCGAGAGGTGAGCGTGAACTGGTTCCGCGAGCAAGGCGCACAGGCCCTTGAAACTATCGGGGATTGACCTTCGAAGCTGGGCGAGGATGTCGGCACGCGATCGCTCACCGAACACCACGTGGCACCCGGCGGGGAGCCTGCCGAAGCCCTGGTCGACGAACTCTCGAAGCTGGCGGGGTGTATGCCCCAGCAAGCCGCGAAGCCGTTGGTCGAAACGAAACTCGGCTCGCTGGCGTCCGGTGAGGTCGAACACGACCAGTTCCGCCTTGTCTCGCGCGCGCCGGAGTCCTCGGCCGAGTTGCTGGAGGAAGACCGTAGCGCTCTCTGTGGGGCGGAAGAAGAGGAGGGTGTTGACGTTGGGGACGTCGACGCCCTCGTTGTAGAGGTCCACGACACAAAGCACCTGCAGGCTACCGGCGTTCAGGGCGCCCTGTGCCGCTTCGCGCTCGGCCGAGCCGGTCTGGCCCGTGAGCACCTGCGCCCGCAGTCCTCGCACCGTGAGGCACGCGTGCACCGCCTTCGCGTGGGCGATGTTCGCGCAGAAGGCGAGTGCGCGCATGCCCTCCGGTCGGGCGACGTACTCGTGCACGGCCTTGACAGCCCTCTCCACGAACACATCCGCGGCCGTTACCAACTTGCCGGCGAGCGCCTCAGGGGCGTAGCGACCGGACACCCAAGCCACGTCGGCCAGGCTCACCTCGTCCACATCGATCACGTAGTAGCGGAAAGGCACGAGCGCGTCGGGGATCGCGTTCCACACCCGCAGGTTTCCGACCCACGGCGGGGGAAAGTGAGTGGAGTAGGACCAGCCATCCGTCCGCTCTGGGGTGCCGGTCAGGCCGAGCAGCTCGCGGGGCGAGAGCCGGGTGAGGAGGGTGTCCCAGGTGCGGGCAGCCGAATGGTGGGCCTCATCGACGATCACCATTTCGAACCCGCTGACGTCAGCTTCCCCGAGCGACTCGATCGACGCAAAGACGTGTCGCCCGACGGTCGGCCGAAGCCCGTCAACCCACAGCTCTCCAAACGTGGCGGACCGTAGAGCGGCGCGGAAAGTCTGCCTCGCCTGCACCAGAATCTCTTTCCGGTGCGCGACGAACAGCAGCGAATCGATCTCCCCTGCTTCACGCATCGCCCGGTAGTCAAGCGCGGCCATGACCGTCTTCCCGGTCCCGGTGGCGGCGACGAGCAGGTTGCGGTGCCGACCCAGAGCGCGAGCTCGAGACAGCTCGGCGAGCACGGGTCGTTGGTAGTCCTTGGCTTCCAGATCGAACCAGGCGTTCACCGTCTGGGACTCCTCGGGCGCGAGCGCGGCGCGCAGCCGGGTGCGGTGCGCCGTGGAGCCGTCGAACCGCTCAAACTTGTATAGGTCGTTCCAATACTGCTTGAAGGTCTCAACCATCTGGGCCAACACGGCTGGTTGGTCCTGCTCGGTGAGGCGCACGTTCCACTCCAGACCATCGGTCTGCGCGGCGTGGGAGAGGTTCGAGGAGCCGACGAACGCGGTGGAGTACCCGCTCTTGCGATGAAAAACCCAGGCTTTCGCGTGGAGACGGGTCATCGAGGCGTCGTAGGAGACCTTGACTTCGCAGGCCGGCAGCGCGGCGAGTCGTTCGACAGCGAGCGCGTCGGTTGCTCGCATGTAGGTGGTCGTCAGCACGCGTAGGGGGCGACGGCGCGTTTCGCTGTGGCGCTCCAGAGCGACACGCAGCTTTTCTACGCCGCTGAGCTTCACGAACGAGCACAGGAGATCGACACTGTCTGCCGAGTCAAACTCGCTGCGCAGGTGATCGAGCAGGGATTCGCCTTCCGAGTTCACCAGGAGCCGCGATGTGTGGAGCGACCCGAGAGGAAGCTCTGGCGGGGAGGCCGGACGCGCGACGATCGCTCGAATGCGTTCGGGCAGCAGGCTGAGTTCATCAGAAGTGCCCAGTAGGTGGTCGGTGCCGCTGAGCAGGCGAAGGACTGCCTCGGCGAGCGCCAGACTCCTCTCCGGTTCGCGCCGGAGTTGAGCGAAGGCGAGACCGATCGCCTCGTTCAGTAGGCTCGTGAGCGGGGAGACGAGGTCTTCTTGCGCGCCGATCGCCTTTCGCACGACGTCGTGCTCCGTGGCGAGCGCGGCGAGCAGGGCGGCGGAGTGTCGCGTGACGAGCTCGTCGTAGACGCCGGCAGTCAGTTCGGGACGGCGAAAGGAGCCCATTCGGAGAACCTACCGGGCCGCGCCGGCGGGGTCGACGTCGAACTCGGGATCAGCTTGGCTGCCCCCCGCTGTTGCCCACCACGAGCAACAGCTCGGCGATCCGCTCCTCTCGGCGATCGGGCAGGCGCCGTGTCGGCCTCGGCGCGCTTCGCGTGTTCTGCCTCCAAGTACGCGTTATTCCAAGACTGGTTGAACGTGAGCGATTCGAACACCGAGACGAGGCTCGCCCACGAGCGCGGCGTGGCCGCGTTCTACGGCACGGGCCTCGACCGCGTGGACGACGACCTCAACTGGGAGCTGACCTACGGACTGTGGCGGAGCGCATCCGATACCTACGCGCAGGCAGCGGCCAACATGTGGGACGAGCTGTTCCGGGGCCTCAGCCTCGTTCCCGGCGAATCGGTGGTGGTCGACGTGGCCCCCGGAATGGGCAAGGAGCTGATTCATCTCTACGAGAAGTTCCGGCCCAAGAGGATCGTGGGCGTGGACCTCACGCCCCAGCACGTGGTCCGGTCGAATCGACTCATCGCCAAGCACGGGCTGTCCGAGCACATCGAGGTGATCCTCGGCTCGGGTACCCAGATCGACAAGCTGTTCGGGAAGGAGTTTGCCACCCACGTGATCTGCGTCGAAGGGACCTCGCAGATGAAGGGGCGGGTGGAGTTCTTCCGCTCGGCGAAGGCGATCCTCCGGCCAGGCGGCGTGCTCGGAATCTGCGATGCGACGCTGCGGCGACCCCCGGGGGCGTGGCTACCGCTGGTTCAACTCGCCGCGCGGGCGTGGAAAATGCCTTCCGAGAACATCCTGACCGCCCCGGAGTTTGCCGCGCAGCTCCGCGATCTCGGCTTCAACGTCACGACGCAGGAGATCGGCGACCGCGTTTGGGCACCGTATTGCCGCGCCAAGAGCAAGGAGTTCCGGAGCGACATCGGTCGCCGCGGCCTCGCTCAGGCCATGGGCTTCGCGCTCATCAACCAGCTCCTGGCGCTCGCCGACCGGAGCGGCACGATTGGCTACAGCGTGGTCGTCGGCAAGACCTGAGCGTCAGACGTCCCGATACCGGATGTTGTGCTTCTTCAAGAGCCGGGTGATCGACTTGCGGTCCATGTCGGCGGCCCGGGCGGCCCGGCTCACGTTCTGGTCGTGGCGTTCGATGAGGTCCACGAGGTAGGCGCGCTCGAAGTCCTCGATGAGGCTCTCCTTCGCGTCTTTGAAGGGCACGTCGGTGTTGGGCGGGGACAGCGGTGCGGTAGGCGGCGCCACGCCCGTTGGGGCGGGCTGCGTTGACGTTCGCAGCGCGGTGGGCAGGGCCGCGAGCGTGATGACGGGGCCGTCGCAGAAGGGCACGGCGCGCTCCACGACGTTGTTGAGCTCGCGCACATTTCCGGGCCAGCGGTACGACTCGAAGAGCGCCCGCACCTGGGGGTCGATGCTGCGTACCCCGCGGGCGCCCTGGGCGCGCTGGAGGAGGTGGTCTACGAGCGGCGCGATGTCTTCACGGCGCTCGCGCAGCGCGGGAAGCCGCACTTCGACGACGGCGAGGCGGTAGTACAAGTCTTCGCGGAAGCGGCCAGAGGCCACGTCGGCGCGCAGGTCGCGGTTGGTGGCCGCGACCACGCGCACGTCGATGGGCTTGGCGCGGGTGGAGCCGACGCGGCGCACCTCGCGCTGCTCCAGAACACGCAGCAGTTTGGGCTGCAGCTCCAGCGGCAGCTCGCCGATCTCGTCGATGAAGATGGTTCCGCCGTGCGCCGCCTCGAACAGCCCCTCGCGCGGCTGCACAGCACCGGTGAAGGCCCCCCGCTCATGGCCGAACAGCTCACTTTCGACGAGCGACTCAGGGGCGGCGCCCGCGTCAAACACGATCAGCGGGCCGCGGGAGCGAGGCGAGCGGGCGTGGATCGCGCGGCTCACCAGCTCCTTGCCGGTGCCGGTTTCGCCGGTCACCAGCACGGTGAGCTCGGTGGGCGCCACGCGCTCGAGGATGCCGAACACCTCTCGCATCGCGATGCTTCGGCCAAAAAGCTCCTCGAAGCGGTCGTGCAGCGAAGGCGCGATGTCGATCACCTCGTCTTGCGGGGAGTAGACGAGCTCGGTCTGGCCTACACGGAAGTGGGTGTCGGGGGCTAGGTACACCTCGCGCACCCGCACGGGACCCACAAAACTGCCGTTGGTGCTGTTGAGATCGCGCAGGATCGTGCCCTGGCTGCTGCGGGTGATCTCGGCGTGCTGGCGTGACACCGTGGAGTCGGTGAGCACCACGTCGTTGTCGGCGCGGGCGCCGATGCGGATCACGTCGCGGTCTACCTGCCACGACTTCCCAGCGGATTCGCCCGTGACGGCCACGACCCGCGCTCGCCGGATGTGAATCTGCCGACTGCCGCCGCCGGCGATGGTGCTGGTGATCTCGGCCATCGCGGGGGAGTCTATCCGGCTCCGCCCCCGCCGTAGTGCTCGCGCTGCACGGCGTCGATGGCCGTGCGGGCCCTGCGCTGGATCGAGAGGATGTCGGCCCGATCGGGCACCGCGTCGTCGAGGTCAATGTGGCGGTCCACCGCCCCGACCACCCGCCCCGCATCGAGCGTGAGGCGCAGCTCGCCGGCTCGCACCATCTGGTACTCCGCGAACGTCCAGACCGCGCCGCGGCTGAGCACGGGCGGCAGCGAGTCGATGTAGAAGCCCGCATCGATCACCACGTCGATGCCGGGAACCGCCTTCAACAGTCCCCGCACCGCCTCGTTGGCGTTCCACGCGAGGAGCACCACCACGTCGGTCTGCGCCACCAACTCCGCCAGCACCGGCGCCGCTTGCGAGGGCGCCACCATCGGGTAGGCCGATGTGTCCGCCATCGACGCCGCCTCACCGCTGATCCCCGTGACCCCCACCCGCTGCCCGCCGCGCTCCACGATCACCCACTTGCGGATGCCGGGGCCGGAGATGTTCGCGCTCACCAACGGCAGCGTGGGGTCGGGGGGCACGCGCACGAGCCCTGCCACGTCGTGGGCGCTGACGTTCAGCGCGTCGAAGCCGGCGGCGGAGAGGCCGAGCATCGCCCAGCGGTCCATCTCCTCGGCGTCGAGGCGCGGTTGGCCCATGTAGTCCAGGGCGTCGGCGAGCCAGTAGCCGGCGTGGAGGCGCACGCTGGGGGCGGGGGCCGCAGCGTCGGCGGCCTCGGCGTAGCCGGCCCAGCGGGCGAGGGCGCCACGGGGGCGGCGGGGGCATCCGCAGGTCTCCAACGAGCCGTGGTTTTCAGCACCGTAGCGGATCACGAGGTCGGCCGGCTTGCTGGGAAGGCGTTGGCGGAAGGGTTCGGTGGTGAGCACCTCGTGGCGCACCGCCTCCTCCGGGATGGGCGCCGCTGGCGGCAAGCGCGGGCCGCAGGCGCTGAGCGCGAGGGGGACAGCGGAGGCCAGGCGCCACAGCGACATCCGGCAGCCTCACCCGCGCCGGGCGGAGGCGCTACCGCGGTCGAGTGGGGCTCCCGCGCCGGGGGGCGCAGCCCGCCTCCGCGGGTGACATTGCCGGGTGCGTCGCCACCTCCCCGCCGTGCTCCTGCTCCTCGCGCTCGTGGGGCACCTCTTGTTGCAGGCGGGGCCCGCGTGGAAGAAGGTGCACGGCTCGAAGGGGGCCCGCGACTTCTCCAGCTACTACTACGCCGCGGAGGTGGCCCTAGAAGGCGGCAACGCCTACGACACGAAGGCGCTTTCGGCCGCCGCGCGGGCCGACGGCACCCGCAAGGGCGTGAACCCCTTCTTCTACCCGCCGCCCTTCGTTCTTGCGGTGGCCTGGGTGGGCGCGGTGTCCTTGCAGGCGGCGTTCGAGCTGTGGTTCGGGCTGAACGAGGCGCTCCTGTTCTTGTGCTTGGGCCTCGGGGTGTGGCGCTTCGGGGTGCCGTTGTGGGCGGCGGGCGCCCTGCTCTGCACGTGGTCGCCCATCCCGGACAACGCGTGGATGGGGCAGGCCAACCTCCTCGCCCTCGCGCCGGCGCTCGCGGGGTTGGCCGTGGCTCGCTCGCGGCCGGTGGTGGGCGGCGTGCTCGTGGGCACGGCCGCGATGTTCAAGATGTCGCCCGCGCTGTTCCTCCTCGCGTGGCTGCTCGCGGGCAATCGGCGCGCCGTGCTCGCAGCGGTCGCCACCGCGGTGGGGCTGAGCGTGCTGAGCCTCCCGCTCGTGCCGTTTGCGGTGCAACGGCAGTTCTACCTCGAAATCCTGCCCGGCTTTTCCACCGGCGACTACCACGGCCTCACCGTTCCCATCTCGCTGCAAGCCAACCACTCGCTGCCCGATCTCTGGGACCGGCTCCTCCCCGACCCCGGCGAGCTCTTGGGGAAAGGGGCCCAGCGGGCGGCGGCGCTCAGCCTCGTCGCCCTGATCGGTGCGTGGGCCTGGCGGGTGCGCCATCGGCCCGAGAGCCCCGCCTCGATCGGCGCGCTGACCGTCTTGATGGTGGTGGCACCGGTCTACACCTACGAACACCACCTCGTCTTCCTACTGGTGGCCGTGGGCATCGCGGCTGGAGAGGTGGCGCGGGCTGCCGGAGCCGCACGCCGCGAGGGGCACCCGCTTCGAGCTGTGGGCTGGTGGGCGTCCTTGGCGGCCGTCTGGTTCTTCCTCGCGTGGCCGCTGCCGTGGCTCCGCGCCGCGCAGGCCGAGCTGCCTGCCGGGCTCAGTTGGCTCACCCGCGAGAGCAAGACGATGGCGGAGGCGGCGCTGTTCGCGCTCCTGTGGTGGCGTGCCGGGGAGCGTGAATGGTCGCCGGCCGACGATCGTTGAACGGCTGACCATGTCGCTTCGCCGCCGCTCCCTGTCCGTGCTGTTCAGCGGTGTTCTGCATGTCGGCGTGATCGGGGGTGTGTGGGCCGCCAGCCCAATGCCGATCACCCGGGCGGAGGGCCTTGGCGAGGGGGAGGCCGACTTCGGAGGCACCGCGGAGAGCGAGGCCGTCTACGAGGCCGAGGCGACCGCCGCTGAGGGGGCCGGTCCGGCTGCGCGACTCGTTTCCATCGGCATCGTGGTGGACGCGCCGGCGCCGCCGGCCGAGGCTCCTCCCGTGGCGGCGCCCGCTGCGCCCGCTCCGCCCGCTGCGCCTCCCCCTTCCCCTGCTCCCACCGCCGAGGTGGTCGCCGTGGAGCAGCCTCCCGAGCCGTCGGCCGAGGCTCCTGAGGCCCCGCAGGCGGCGGCGGAGCCGAGCGCGCCTGAGTCGGTGGAGGCGGCGGCGGACGCGAACGCGGAGCCGGCCGCCGAGGCGCCTGCCCCCGAGGAGGCCACCCCCACGGAGCCCGTCGCGGACGCAGTCGTAGCCACGGGGAAGCCCCACAAGCAGGGCAAGGCGTTTCAGCCGAGCGGGCGCCGTCCGGCCGGCAAGGGGCACGTGCGCACTTGCCCGCTTGTCGAAGACGACGGCGTGCAGCGCACCTCGCCGACCGACTGGAACGTTCGCCGCACCGTGGTGGAGCACTACGCGGGCAACCTCCGAGAGCTGATGAAGCTGGGCTCGGTTCGCCCCCACCGCGCCGAAGACGGCAAGCTACGCGGGTTCCGCGTGGCCGTGGCGCGGTGCAGCATCCTCCGCGACACCGGCCTGCGCACCGGCGATGTGGTGCAGACCATCAACGGCCTCGAAGTGCACGACATTTTCGGGGCCATCGGCGCCTACTTCAAGCTGCGGAAGGAGTCGCACATCGAGGTGCGGCTCGTGCGGCGCGGGCGGCCGGTCACGTTCAGCTACACGTTGGAGTAGCGGCTCACCCGTTCACAAACAGCATCTCGCGGTACTTGGGCAGGCTCCAGCGGTGGTCGGCTACGACGCGCTCGGCGGCGTCGCACGCGCCGCGCAGCGCCTCGAGGGCGGGCACCACGTTGGCGCAGAGGTAGGTGGCCACGGCCATCAGGTCGTCGGTGGGGGTGCCGCTCACGGCGGTGTCGACGGCGCGCCGCGTTTCAAGGAGCGCCTGGCCGACTGCGTCGACCGCTCCCCGCCGCGCAACAGCCAAGGCGTTGGTGGCGCCCGTGAGCGACTGCTCCTCCGCGATGACCGAGGGGATCACGTAGGTGTCCACGAGCTCCTTGAGTACGTCGGCTTCGATCTCCACCTTCTTGTTGTATAGCTCCAGGCGCACGTCGTAGCGGCTGTGCAGCTCGCCGCGGGAGAGCACGCCGGTGCGCTCGAAGAGAGCGCGCGCGCTGTCGGTGTTGAGCAGCGCGAGCGCGGTGGGCGTGTTGCGTGCGTGGGGCAGGCCCCGGCGTTCGGCCTCCACCACCCATTCGGCGCTGTACCCGTTGCCGTCGAAGCGCACCGGGGTGCTCTCGGTGAAGGCTTTGCGAACGGCGGCCATCATGTCGTCGCCCGCTTCTACCCAACGGATGATCTGCTCCAAGCCGTCGGTGACCGCGGCGTTGAGGCAGGCGGTGGGGAAGCTGATGCTCGACGAGGAGCCCACGGCGCGGAACTCAAACTTGTTGCCCGTGAACGCGAAGGGGGAGGTGCGGTTGCGGTCGGTGTTGTCCTGCGCGATCGCGGGGAGACGGCTCACGCCCAGCTCGATCATCGCCTGGCCGGGCGGGAGGTTCGCCACCTTGCCGCTCACGATGCCGTCGGCGATCTTGGTCAGGAAATCGCCGAGGAACACGGAGATGATCGCCGGGGGCGCTTCGTTGGCGCCAAGGCGGAAGTCGTTGCCGTGGCTGGCGATGGCCGCACGGAGCACGCCCGCGTGGCGGTGCACACCGAGCATCGTGGCCGCGAGGAACGCCAAGAACCGCAGGTTTTCGCTGGGGTTGTGGCCCGGATCGAGCAGGTTCTCGCCGGTTGCCGTCTGCATCGACCAGTTCACGTGCTTGCCCGAGCCGTTCACGCCCGCGAAGGGTTTTTCGTGGAGCAGCATCGCAAAGCCGTGCCGGTCGGCCACGTTGCGCAGCGTGCGCATCACGAGCTGGTTGTGGTCGGCCGCGACGTTCGCCTCGGTGAACACGGGTGCCAGCTCAAACTGGCCGGGCGCCACCTCGTTGTGGCGAGTCTTGGCCCACACGCCGAGGGCGTAGAGCTCGAACTCGACTTCTTCCATCAGGCCCAGCACGCGGGTGGGGATCGAGCCGAAGTAGTGATCTTCCAAGCTCTGCCCCTTCGGCGCCGCGGCGCCGAGCACGGTGCGGCCGGCCACCTGAAGATCGGGCCGCAATGACGCGTAGGCCTTGTCGATCACGAAGTACTCCTGCTCCGGGCCGACCGTGGCGGTGATGCGGGAGGCGGGCGTTCCGAGGAGCGTGCAGAGCTTCGAAGCGGCGCGGCTCAGCGCCTCCATCGAGCGCAAGAGCGGCGCCTTCTCGTCGAGCGACTCGCCGTGGTAGCCCAAGAACGCGCTGGGGATCACCAAGGTGCGCCCCGAGGGTCCTTCCATCAGGAACATCGGCGACGTAGGGTCCCACGCCGTGTAGCCGCGCGCCTCAAACGTGGAGCGCATGCCGCCCGAGGGGAAGCTCGACGCGTCGGGCTCACTCTGGAGCAGCAGCCCACCGGTGAACTTCTCGATGGGGCGCCCGTTGTTGTCGAACCACAAGAAGCTGTCGTGCTTCTCCGCCGTGCTCCCCGTCATCGGGTGAAACCAGTGGCAGAAGTGGCTGGCGCCTTGCTCCAGCGCCCATTCTTTCACGGCGTGCGCGATGGCGTCGGCCACCGGGCGTTCCAGCCGGTTGCCGGCCTCTACCGTTTCGGACCAGCGTGCGAAGATTTCGGGAGGCAGGCGCTGCTTCATGCGCTCGGGGTGGAACACCCGCGAAGCGAAGAGTTGGGAGACGCGGGCGGGGCGCCCCTCGGCGTCTACCGGGCGGGGCAGGCTGCGCCCAGGGCGGGAGGTGGCGGTCTGAATGGCGGCACGGCGGGCACTGGCGTCGGACATGGGGGGCTCCTCGGGGGCTGGCGCGCGGGTGCTAACGAGGCCACGATCGCCCTGCACCCCGAAAAAGCGCGTGCGATGCCCCCGATGATCGAGCAAGCTACGGGGGCCCGATGCCGCTCCTCCTTGTCCTTGCCGCCTGTGATCCGGCGGCGGAGTCCGGTGCGTCGGAGCAGGCGCCGCCCTTCTGGGACTCGCTCCACGAAGACCTCGACCCCTTCCGCGAATTGCTCGCCGTGCCCGTGGGCTCAGGTTCCCGCCGCATGCTCCCCGTGAGCGGCGCTCCATCCCTCGCCGTGTGGCCCGGAAACCGCGGCGGCGTGGCCCTTCTCGACGGGCGCTACCGCCTCGACGATGCCCCGCGCTGCCTCGACCCCGCGCCGTTCCCCAACGCCAACGACGGCGCCGATCGGCAGGGCGCCTGCGCGGCCGGCGAGGTGGAGCTTGACCGCACGGGTCTCGCCGTGGGCGAGGAGGTGGTCGATGTCGCCGACGATCCCGCTGGCAAGCAGCTCTTCGTACTCCTGCGCGATGGGAGCGTGAGGAAGGCCAACACCGACCTGCTCCGCGGCAACCCCTTCGACTACCTGCGCTTGCAGTCGGTCGGGGTGCTGGTGTTGGCGGGGGGCGGCGAGCCCGAGCGTTTCGTGGCGCTGCCGAGCGGCGGCTGGGCCGCTGCCGCCGGCCAGGAAGTGGCCTGGTTCGACGAGCTCGGGGGTCGCACCGCATCGGCAACCCTGGCCGGCGCGGTGGAGGCGCTCGTCTGGTCGGGCGAGAGCCTGTGGGCGGTCACCGCGACCGGAGCGGGCCCGGTGGGCGGCCCCGAGGAGGCGTGCAGCGCCAGCGTAGGGATCACCCCCGACGGTGAGGGCGGCGTGTGGATGGCGTGCGGCGAGCGAGGGCTGGTGCTCCATGTCGATTCGTCGGGCGGCGTGCTCTCGAGCGTGGAGGTGGCGTTGCTGGTGGGGCCCATCGCGCGCCATCCCGTGTCGGGCGCGCTGTACGCGGCCACCGAGCAGGGCGTGGCGGAGCTTCGGGGAGGCGTGGAGGTGGCGCAGCACGCGGTGGGGAGGCCCGACGCGATCGTCGTGAACGGTGTGGGCGAGGTGAGCGTTCTGGTGGGCGGGAGCGTGTCGGTCTTTGTGGACGAGACAGCGCTTTCGGGGCGGCCGCCGCTCTCCGCATGGGTGGCCGCCTTCGTCGAGAACCCGCGGGCGGTGGCCTCCCGGGTGGAGTGCTCCGGGGCCGAAGACGGTATGGAGGAACGGGCCGAACGGGCGGTGGGGAATCGTGCGCTCTTCGACGATGTTCCGCCCGTGATCGCGCTTGCCGTCTCCCCCGCGGTGGCCTCGCATGCCCGCCGGTGCAAGGTCTCGGCCGAGTTCTCGGCAGTTGCCGAAGGCGACCGCGTGGAGCCGGGCGTACTGTTTCACGATCCCCCCGAGTGCAGCGAGCAGGGCTGCCTCGATGACGCCATCCTCGCCGAACTGGAGGTGCTCGCCGACCTCGACGTGTCCCCCCGCTTCGCCGCCGGTGCCGCCGGCTGGGAAACCGGTGGCGACTGGGTCGTGGCCTTGGAAGCGGCCGGCCTCGACCGCCACGCCTTTGTCGGGCTCTCCGCCTTCCCCGAAGTGGGCATCGACGACCCCCGCGGCAAAGACGCAGCCCCCTGGTCGGGCGAAGCTGAACCTCGGCCGTGGCGCACCTCCAGCGCCGAGGGCGCGGCCGAACACGATGCGGCGGGGGGCTTCCTGCTCGTGCCTGGCAGCACCCTCGCGATCTTCAACAGCGCCGACTGCGCAGGGGCGCTGCAGGCCGAGTGCCGCATGCTCGGGCTGGGCGGGGGCAGCACCATCGAGGCGGACGACATCGCAGTGGCTGATCTCCTCCTCCATCGGGCCGCTGCCCAGCGCGGCACCGATGGCATCTCCACCTGGTACTTCCACCTGCCGGCGGTCGAGGAGTTCAGCTACCTCGAGGGCTGCACCCGCGGCAGCGACGGTCGCTGGTCGGGCGAGGGCTGCGAAGCCGAGCTGCTGCAATCCTGGCTGGTCGGCGTGCACGCGCGCCTCGTGAACAACGGGGTGCTGCGGTGGGGCTCCCCGAGCGAGGCGGAGGCGCCGTGATAGCCGCAACTCGGAAGGTGGCCGTGCTTCGAACTGTCCCTCTATTCGCGCTCCTCGCCTGCACCCCCGACGGCAGCGTCTCTCGAACGGCCGGCGCCGGCGTTGTGGACAGCGGCTCCACCGACAGCGCAGCCGCTGACACCGACAGCGGCGTGGAGTCCGACACCGCCGACACGGCGGCCGAACACACCGCGGAAGACACCGCACCCAAGGACACCGGCGAAGCACCCGTCGACGTTGTCCGGTTCGTGGCGCTCGGCGATGCCGGCGAGGGCAACAGCGAGCAATACGCCGTGGCCGATGCCATCGCCGTGGTGTGCGCTCGCGACGGCTGCGATTTCGCGCTCTACCTCGGCGACAACTTCTACGATTCGGGCGTGGAAGACACCGCCGACCCCCAGTGGGACGAGAAGTTCGAGCTGCCGTACGCTGAGCTCGACTTTCCGTTCTACCCGGCGCTCGGCAACCACGACTACGGCGGGGAAGGCATCGGCTGGGAGCTGTGGAAGGGGTCGATCTACGTGGACTACTCGGCGCTCTCCGACAAATGGACGATGCCCGACCTGTACTACGCCCACACTCACGCCCATGCCAGCTTCTTCGGCCTCGACACTACCCAGGTGTTTTGGGGTTTCGGCGACGATCAGGCCGACTGGATGCGCGACCAGTTGGCCCGCGACACGAGTACGTGGCGTGTGGCCTACGGCCACCACCCCTACCTGAGCAACGGGCCTCACGGCAACGCGGGCGAGTACGAGGGGCTCGACTGGGTGCCCATCGTGAACGGCGCCGCCATCGAGGCGTTCGTGGACGACCGGCTCTGCGGGCAGGTAGACCTCTACATCGACGGCCACGATCACTCCTTGCAGTGGCCGCAGTCCACCTGCAGCGGCACCGAGTTCATCGTTTCGGGTGCCGGCGCGAAGACCACCGAGCTGGAAGGCGACAATCCTACGTGGTTCGAAGCCGAGATCGAAGGTTTTGTGTGGATCGAGCTGCGCGGGCGCACGCTCACGGGCGTGGTGTACGACCTGAACGGGGTGGAGCTTTTTCGCAGGACGGTCGTGAAGTAGCTGCGCAGTCCCCTGCGGCCAACGCCGGGCATTTGTGGTAGAGTGCGGCGTGCGGATGCTGTTGCTGGTGTGTGGTGCATGTGGGGTCGGTCCCGGATCGGAGGTGCGTCCTCCCGAGGAGTCCGACAGCGTCGTGTTGATCGACTCGCCCTCCCTCGACAGCGGCGGAGAGTCCGCCCCGCCCGAGGCCGCGTGTCGCGTGTCGCTGAGCCTCAGCCCCGCGGTCGTCCCCGCCGACGGCCGCCCCGTCGTCACTCTCCACGCGCTGGCCACCGACCGTGCCGGCAACGCGCTCCCCGATGGCACCCTCCTCACCTTGGTCAGCACCGGCGGACGCTTGGAGCCGCTGCCCCCTCTGGTGGGCGGCGAGTCCGAGACCACCCTCCACTCCGCGACCCGGCCCGGACAGGCCGAGGTGGGGGCGCTCGACTGCGAAGTCGCGGTCCCTGCGCGGGTGACCTTCTCGGCCCTTGGCGCGTGGTCAGCCCAGCTGCACGTGCACGGGAGCCTGTCGGAAGGCAGCGGCACCATGCGCGGCTTCGGGGACGCCGCTCATCTCGACGGGCTCGACCTCCTGTGGTGGACCGACCACGACGTGCTCTACCACAAGAACCCCGACATGAGCCTCTCCACGCTCGACTGGGAGTCCGGGGAGTTGGGCGGCAAGATCGCGGGCACGGCCGCGCTCGGCCCGTCGGAGTGGGTGGTGTTGGACCGGGGCGGCGACTTGGCCGATGCGCAGCTTCGGGTCGATCCCCACTCCGCTGCTTCGGGGGCCTACGGACTGCGGGTGGAGGTGAAAGAAGGCAGCGTCTCGGAGACATCGACCCACACGTGGCGAGTTCATGCGAGGAACCAGACCAGTGTGCGCGGCACGCTCGGGGGCGTTCAGCTCCGGTTCAAGCTCCGCCGCCTGTGGGCGGAGGGCGCCGAGCTGCGGGTGCGAGTTCCGCTGAGCTCGGGCGAGGGCGAGCGTGGCCGGCGGCGCAGCATCGTGTTCTTCGATGGCGGAGCCGCGGATGCCACCGCCACCGACGAGCTCTGGGTGCCGATGGGAGCCCGAACCGGCCTGTGGGTGAGCGTCGCCGCCGACATCAGCGCGCTCGCCGACGCCTACTGGCCCGACGCCGAGCGCGACCTCTCGGCGCGCCTGCTCGAGATCGAGCTGCAGGGCAGCGACGGAGGCTTCGGAAGCTGGGACCTCGACGACTTCCAGTTTTCGCAGCGCGTCGTGGGCGACGCCCTCCGCGACGACCAGCGCGCCTTTCTCGACGAGGTCGCGGCGGAGCGCGGCGTTTCCACACGCTCGTGGGTGGGTGCCGAGCTGAGCGGCTTCGGCGAACCTCACTTCAACGCCTTCGGCAGCCACGGTCTCCTGCTCGACTACGACCGTCCGGGCGACTGGGGGCCGGCCGACGCCGTGGCCGAGGTGCAGGCCGACGGAGGCCTCGTGTCGTACAACCACATGTTCGGCGTGGGCCTGTCCGAGCTCGCCGCCGACGTACGGGAGGAGCTCGTCCACGACCAGCTCTCCATCCTCGGTGCGAACGCGGTCTACGGGGTGGACCTCCTTGAGGTGGGGTACCGTCGGCGCGGCGGGCTCACCGAGGATTTTTTGCGCGTGTGGGACGGTCTGGGGATCGACGGCCTGTACCTCACCGGCATCGGCACCTCCGACGTGCACGACGAGGGCGTTTGGGCCCTAGGGGTGAACAATTTCGTGACCTGGGTGGCGGCAGGCGAGCTGGAGGAGGAGGCGCTCCTGTGGAACCTGCGGCGCGGCGCGGCCTGGTTCGGCGATCCGCGCCAGTTCCCCGACGGCGAGGTGGTCGTGGATGTCGAAGTCCCGGCTGCGGGTGCCAACCAAGGGCAGGTGGTCATTGGGCATCAGGGCCCGACCGCGGTCGTGTTCACCGCCAGTGCCCTCGCCTCAGGCTGGGTGGTGCGAGCGATGGTGGACGGCGAGGAGCACGAACGGGCAACCGTGACGGCCACGGGTGCCTTCTCTTGGTCCACCACCGTGGAGCCCGCCGCCGGCCGCTTGGTACGCTTCGAGGTGCTCAGCGGGGAGGGCGAAGGGTTGCTCTACTCCAATCCGATCTATTTCGTGGACAGCGCCGCGGGCGTGCCGGCGGAGCGGCTCCCGGTGCTCTGACGGCGCCTCCTAGACCCGAAAGTACCGGGCCTGCGGGTGATGCACGACGATCGCCGCCGTCGACTGCTCGGGAAAGAGCTGCTCGTCGGCGTCCATCGTCACGCCGATGCGGTCGGCGCCTAAGAGGCGCAGGAGGTGCTGCTGGTCGGCCATGTCGGGGCAGGCCGGGTAGCCGTAGGCGTAGCGGCAGCCTTGGTACTTCTTGCGGAAAAGGTCGGGAAGCTCGCGCGCGTCGTGCGCGCTGATCCCGAGCTCCGCGCGCATCTGTTTATGCACGTACTCGGCGAGCGCCTCGGTGGTTTCGACCGCGAGCCCGTGAAGGTAGAGGTACTCGGTGTATTTGTTGGCCTCGAACCACTCCTGGCAGACCTCCGTGGCGCGGTGCCCGACCGTGACCAGCTGAAGGCCCACGACATCTTCGTCGGGGCGCACGTAGTCGGCGAGGCAGAGCCCCGGGGATCCGTCCGGGCGGCGCTGCCGTGGGAAGGGGAGGCGCAGGTCGTGGTCGAGAAACACGAGCGCATCGCCCTCGCTCCGGGCCCGGAAGAAGCCGTAGAGCGCCTGAGGGCGGAGGATGCCTTCGCGCGCCGCGCGGTCCGCGAGGTCGACGAGAATGGGGCGCACCACGGTGCGGAGCTGCTCTGCGTGCTCTTCCGTGCTGAGGTTCTTACGCAGAAAACCCCATTGGAATTTGAAGAGCACATCCTCGTTGAGCCAGGGGAGGAGCGCCTTGAGCGGCACCTCTGCCAAGCGCGCGCCGAGCGCGGGCATGGCGGGGGTGGCCACGGGTTCGATCGGCTCGGCATCGCGGGCGTCGTAGGGGATCGGGCGTTCGCCGCGGGTGGGCACCACGGGGGCGCCGCCCTCGCCGGTTTCGGCGGGCGCGAGGGTGTCGTCCCACTCCCGGAGCTTCTCCATGAAATGCAGGCCCGCGAAGGCGTCGCGGGCGTAGCTCACCTTGCGCCCGTAGGTCTGCGAACAGTCCACTTCCACGTAGCTACGGGTCAGCGCTGCGCCCCCGAGTACCACGGGCGTCGTCCAGCCCTGCCGCCGCATCTCCTCGAGGTTCTCCTTCATGATCACGGTGCTCTTTACGAGCAGCCCGCTCATCCCGATCACATCTGCGGAGTGCTCCTGGGCGGCCGCAAGGATTCGGTCGATCGGCTGTTTGATGCCGATGTTCACCACCTTGTAGCCGTTGTTGCTGAGGATGATGTCCACGAGGTTCTTGCCAATGTCGTGGACGTCGCCGCGCACGGTGGCCAGCACCATCGTGCCCTTGGCCGGCCCCTGCACCTTGTCCATGAACGGCTGCAGCCACGCCACCGCCGTCTTCATCGTCTCCGCGCTCTGGAGCACGAACGGGAGCTGCATCTGGCCGGAGCCGAACAGTTCGCCCACGACCCGCATGCCGTCGAGCAGCAAGTCGTTGATGATCGCCAGCGGCGTGTAAGTCTTCAGGGCCTCTTCAAGGTCGACCTCCAAGCCGTTTCGGTCCCCCTCCACGATGCGCTCCTTCAGCCGCTCCTCTACGGTTTCGGCCACCTTCCGCACTGTCTTTTCCACCTTCCGGTCAGCGAAGATCGCGAGCAGCCGCATGAGCGGGTCGTAGCCCTCTCGGCGCCGGTCCCAGATGAGGTCCTCGCACACCTCTCGCACCTCGGGCTCGAGTTTGTAAAGCGGCATGATCTTCTCGGCGTGCACGATGGCGGCGGTCATGCCGGCCTCGCGAGCGTGGTGCAGGAACACCGAGTTCAGGGCGTGGCGCGCCGCCGGGTTCAGGCCGAAGCTGATGTTGGAGAGGCCCAGCAGGATGCCGCAGCGCGGAAAGCGGGTGGCGATGAGTTGGATGCCCTCGAGCGTCCACAGGCCGAGCTTCCGGTCGTCTTCGTTGCCGGTGGCGATGGTGAAGGTGAGCGGGTCGAAGAAGATGTCGTCGGGCTGCATGCCGTGGCGGTTCACGGCGAGGTCGTAGAGCCGCTCGGCGACCGCGAGCTTCTGCTCCGGTCGTTTGGCCATCCCCTCTTCGTCGATCGTGAGCGCGATCACGCCGGCGCCGTGCCGCTTGCAGAGCACACACACCTGGTCGAGCCGCGCTTCGCCGTCTTCGAGGTTGATGCTGTTCACGATGGGCTTGCCGCCGATGCGCTTGAGGGCTGCCTCCAAGACCGGAACCTCCGTGGAGTCGATCACGAGCGGCGCCTGCACGCTCTGCACCATCCGGCGCACCAACTCGTCCATGTCCACCACCTCGTTGCGGCCCACGAACGCGGTACACACATCGACCGCGTGGCTGCCGCCGCGCACCTGATCTTTGCCCATTCCCACCATGCCGTCCCAGTCCTGCGCGTCCAGCATGCGTTTGAACTGGCGAGAGCCGTTGGCGTTGGTGCGCTCGCCCACCGCGAAGATGTCGGCCTGCTGACGCAAGGGCACGGGCGAGTAGAGGCTCGATGCGCTGGGGATGAAGTCGGGAACCCGATGTTTCGGTTTGAGCCCCAGAACCCGCTCCGCCACCGCGCGGATGTGGTCGGGAGTGGTGCCGCAGCAGCCGCCCACCGCGTTCACGCCGTCCTCCTTCACGAAACGGACGTGCCAGTCGGCTAGCTCCGCGGGGCCGAGCGGGTAGTGGGTGCGGCCGTCTACGAGCTGGGGCAGGCCCGCGTTGGGCAAAACGCTGATCCGCGTGCGACTGTGGCGCCCCAAGAAGGCGATGTGGCTGGCCATCTCCTGCGGCCCTGTCGCACAGTTGAGACCGATGAGATCGATGGGGTACTGTTCCAGCACCGTGAGCGCCGCGGCGATGTCGCTCCCGAGGAGCATCGTGCCGGTCGTCTCCATCGTGACCTGCGCCATGATCGGTACGTCTCGGCCCATGGCGGCCAGTTCGTCGACGATCGCGGCCACTGCACACTTCGTTTGGAGCAGGTCCTGACAGGTTTCGACGAGGAGCACGTCGCAGCCGCCGTCCACGAGGCCGCGCACCTGCCGACGGTAGCCGGCAAACATCTCGTCCCAGTGGATGTGGCCGAGCGTGGGCAGCCGGGTGCCGGGGCCGATCGAGCCGGCCACAAAGCGGGGGCGCGCATCGGTGGAAGCGTGGATGGCGGCTTCGCGGGCCAGTTCGGCGGAGCGGAAGTTGATCTCCTCGGTCTGGTCCTGCAGTCCGAACTCCGCCAGCACCCAGGGTGCGCCACCGAAACTGTTCGTTTCCACGATGTCGGCGCCGGCCTCGAAGTAGCGGCGGTGGATGGCGCCCACCACATCCGGGCGGGTGAGGTTCAGGATCTCCGAGCAGTTCTCCAGGCCGTTGTAATCCGACAACGGAAGGTCGAAGCCCTGCAGTTGGGTGCCCATGCCTCCATCGAAGATGAGCACACGGTCAACAAGGGCATCACGGAAGATGGACATGCGTTCGGTATATCGCGATATGCCGATGAATGTCGACGGACAAGGCGCGGCGGCGTGCGGCGGACCGCCCGCTCGGTGTTCACGTTAGGGCTGTGGTTCATCCATGCCACGCAGCGGCCAACCCTGATGCAGGTGCGCCTCGCCCACGTTTTGCACGGATGCACCACCTTGGGTCCTGGGCGCCGGACGGTCCTGTGGGTGCGCGGCTGTGCCCGGCGGTGTCCCGGTTGCATTGCCACCCCCATTCTCGGCGAAGGGCCATCGCTCGTGCTCGACCCCGACGCGGCCGCCCAGCGAATCCTCGAGGCCCCGGGCGAGGAGGGAGCCACGTTCTCGGGGGGTGAGCCCTTCGAGCAGGCCGACGCGCTGGCCGCGGTGGCTGACCGCCTTCAGAGCGCAGGCGTGTCGGTGATGGTCTACACCGGTTTCACCCTCGGGGAATTGCGAGCGTCGCCAGACCCGGGTGTCGCGGCCCTCCTCGCCGCCACGGACATTCTGGTCGATGGCCCTTTCGTTTTGGAGCAGCAGGCCGATCTCCTGTGGCGCGGCTCCGCGAATCAGCGTGTCCACCTCCTCACTCCACGGTACGCCCACCTCGCGGCGACGCTGGACTCTCCGGGAGTCGGGGTGGAGTTGCGCCTAGACCGAGAGAGCAACGTGTTCTGGGCGGGCGTGCCGAGCTCGGACTTCTCCGCCCGGCTTCGCCGGGCTGGTGCGAGCCGTGGGATGCTGCTGACGGGCCATGAGGGTGTCTGGGCATGAGCGGGTCTCCGAAAGCAGCGGAAATCCGGCTCCTGGAGCCGGAAGAGCGGCGGCTTGCCGAGGCGCGGGCTGGCAAGGCGGAGGAGGAGTGCCGTCGGCGCGAGGCGGCGTCGGAGCGCGCCCGCATCGCGCTCGCGGAGCAGCTCCGGGCGAGCCTCGCCGGCGAGTCGGAGAGCTTACGCTCGGCGGTGAGAGCGCTGCGGGCCGCGGCCCCGGACCTTTCCGTACCCGGCGGCATTCCCCACCTCGAAGCCCAGATCGACAACATCGTAGCTTTCCCTCGCCGCGACCCCGCGTCGTTGGGCGCGGCGGTCAGCAAGATCCGCGCCCTCGCCGCGGGCGTTGCGGCGATCGGAGGCCGCATCGCGAGCCAAGAGGCGGCCATCGCGGCAGAAACGGATACCATCCGCCGAGAAATCGCCGCGGAGGCGGCAAGATTGGCCGCGGTCGCGCAGTCGGATGAGCCGTCCCGTCAGGGGATCGTCGCTGCCGTGACGGCCGAACTGCAGGCCAGACTCGCCGGTTTTGAGGCCGACGAAGTGACGATGGCTTGGTGTGGGGACGAGGTTCGCGCCGTTACCGATGCGTTGTCAGCTTTGGCAGCTGCAAATGAACCTGACGAGGCTGCGTGTGCGCTCAACGCCCGGCTCGACGCCGCGTTGCTCACCGCGCAGGACCGGCAACTGGCCGAGGAGCGACGCGCACACATCGTGGCCGCGCTCCGAGAGGGCCTGCGGGAGCAGGGTTTCCAGGTCGGGGAGGCCTCGCTGGTCGGTGGCGGGTTCGACAGCGAGGTAGCCTTCCGTGCCGTGCGGGCAGACCGCCGCTGGGTCGATGTGAGCGTACCTGTGGAAGGGCATGTGTTCTACGACGTCGATGGTGCCGAGCGGGTCACGGAGCGCGGCGCCGATGGTGCCGCATACACCCGCTGCGACGAGACCGAGCTTCGGCTGGTGGCGCTGCACACCGACCTCGCCGAGCGGTTCGGGGTCGCGACCGGCGAGCTTTTTTGGGAGACGAAGAACCCGGCGCGAGAGGGGCAGAACGCGAATGCATTGCCGTCGGGCGGCCCGTCCTCGACGCGAAGGCGCGGGTAGGAACCGATGTCGAAAGGGCGCGTGATCGCCGGCCGCTACCGTTTGAAGAAGCGTCTTGGCCGCGGGAGCTCCGGTGTTGTGTGGGAGGCCGAGGAGCTGCTCGCGGGTGAGCCCGTGGCGACGGTAGCGGTCAAGGTGTTCACCGCCGAGGTCGATCGGCGCGAGATCGCCCTGCTTGCCCGAATCTCGCACCCATCCGTCCTCGCGTACAGGGCCGTCGTTGAAGACGACGAAGAGGTCTGCCTGGTCACTGAGCTTGCCGACGGCGGGGATGGCGCCGGCCGGCTGAAGTTGTGGCCGGACGGCCTCCCCGTTGACGAAGTGAGCGAGATCGTTCGGGCCGTCGCGTCAGCGCTTGCTCACCTCCATGCGGAGGGCTGGGTGCATCGCGACGTGAAGCCCGCGAACATCCTGTTCGTTCGTGGAGCCGCGAAGCTGGGCGATGTGGGCACCGCCAGCGCGCTCGCTGGCACTCCCCGCTCCACTTCCACCACGAGCTTGGCCTACGCGGCCCCCGAGGTATTCTCCGGCAAGATGGGCCCCGGAGTCGACGTGTACGCGCTCGGCTGCGCGGTCTACGAGTTCCTCACGGGGCGAATTCCCTTCGACGGCAACCCCAACGAGCTGATGAGCAAGCACCTGTCTGCCGAGATTGAGTTTCCGCCGGACATGCCCCCGGCGTTCGTGGAGCTGATCCGGGGCTGCACGAAAAAGGAGCCCGATCAGCGCTGGCCGCTCGCTCGGGTGGTGGCGGCGGTCCAGTCGAGGGAACCAGCGTCGGTCGAGGCTCCGGCTCAGCCCGAAGCTGTGCGCGTGGCGCCTGACGTGGAAGCATCCGCGCCCCCATCGCTGGCGCCGATCCCCGCGAGCACCCCCACCCCCCTCGACCCCGCTCTTCGCCGCCACGTCTGGGTGCACGGCGAGCGCTGGGGAGATGCCGAGCCGTGGCGGGCGTTCATGCGTGCCGCCGAGGCGCCCGCTCGAGAACAGGGGCTGACCGAGCGGGATCTGATTCGCCGGGCGGGGCAGCTGGCGCCCGAGTTGGATGTCGCCACGGATGAGGCGCGCGCCGTGATGGGCCGCGTTCACAAGTGGGTGGAGGGGCTCGGGGGGCCGCGCTGGTCCGCTCCAGCGTGGGCAGAGCTGCTGGACGACCTCGACGCTCCTGACGAGGCTGGGCTCGCGCGGGTGCGCGATGCGCTCCTCGCGCGCCTCTACCCGCCCGAACCGGGCGCCACCCGCGTCCTCGACCTCGGCGGCGGGGTTCACCACCTGCTCGTCTACCGATCCATCTCTCAGCTTCACAAGGGAACAACGCAGGTCTTCGCGGCACTCCGCAGCGGCGGGGCGAACGTGGGAGGGCTGGTTGGTGTGTGGCACAGCACGAGTCCGATCACGATTCGTGAGTGGACCGCGCTCACGGGCCTACCTGCCCCCGCCACCCTCGACCCGAACACCACCGCTCTTGCCGCGGGCGATCTCGCCGGGAGCTTCCTCGGCGCCGCGCAGCGGCGGTTTCCGGTGGATGATCTCCGCTGGCCGAAAATCTTCGAATACGACGGGATCAAGGCGTATCGGCAGCAGCTTGCAGCGGCGGCCAAGGCCCCTCCGACGTCGTCGCGGCCGAACCCGCTCCTCGACCGCCGGTCGGGCGTTCCGCAACGACGAGCCCCTCCCACCGTGGGAGGGGTGCTGCTCCAGGCCTTCGGCAAGGCCGCCGTGGAGATGCTGAAGGATGTGAACGAAGCGTGGCTGTCCGACGCTCCGGATCCAAAGGCCGGCAGTCGTCTGACGATGAACCTCGTGAGCCCGGTTCCGGGCCCTGTGCGCACGTGACCACGACCGCCCGGTGGATCCGCGACGTGGTGTCTCACCTTCGTCGCGGGCGCCACGTGGTGCTTCACGGCAACGTGCGCGACCTTGCCATGTTCGAGGGCGTTCCTCTGGCCTTCGCCGACGCGCTGGACGCCGCGCTCGAGAGCGCCGGGTACGAGGTGCGCGCGCGTTGGAATCAGGCCGACGGGATCACGTTTACCGACCCCGCCATGCGCAGTCGTTGGGAGGAGTTGGAGCGAGACCCCGCCTTGGCCGCCGCGCCCCGCGGACGTGCGTACCAGCTTCCGCGGCGTTCTGGGGCCGCGGAGGCCGCCGTGCCCGCCCCCCCCGACGCGATGGCTCCCCAGCCGGCCCTGCATGTCGCCCCCCACCTCGCGCTCTCGTCTGCCCGTCGCGTGCTGGCAGCCTCGGACGCTGCGAGCTCGATGGTGGTGGATCTCGCCGACCGAGTGTTCTCCGAACAACAGCCGCCCGACGAGCGGGGGCTGCTGGTCACGATGCAGTTGGCCATGGACGAAACCGCTCGGCACACCGCTGGTCCGCGCGCAGGGATGCGGAACGCGCTCGTCTTGGTGGCGCCCGTGCTCGGCCAGATTCCGACCTGGCTGTACCGCGAGCACCCGTTGGTGCAGGTGGTGGGCGTCGCGCGCCCCGACCGGCCCGACCGTGAGGCGTTTTTGAGCCGCCAGTGGCGAGGGTTCTTCGGCGCGCTTGCCGAGGAGCCTTCCGGCGACGTTGTCGATGGCTTCGGCGCCCTTACCGACGGCATGTCCTTCTGGGACCTCGAAGCGCTGCGCCTCGCCTCGCACCACGAGCGGATCGCCATCGGCGACACCCGCAAGTTGCTCGACGTTTTCCGCCACGGCACCCGCGAGGACCCCTGGGAGCGGCTGAACATCGAGGTGCTCGGGCACGCCCGCGAACGACTCACCCGACAGGTGATGGGGCAGGAGGCTGCTGTCGACGCCGTGCTCGACGTGCTCACGATGGCTCGCGGCGGGATCGGGCTCGACGGCGCCCGCCCTTCGCCACGGCCCAAGGGGGTGCTGTTCTTCGTGGGTCCTACGGGGGTGGGCAAGACGGAGCTCGCCAAGGCCGTCACGGAGTTGGTGTTTCACGACCCGACCGCGTTCGCGCGGTTCGACATGAGCGAGTACGCCCAAGAGCACGCCGCCGAGCGGCTGACCGGCGCCCCGCCCAGCTACATCGGGTACGAAGCCGGGGGGCAGCTCACCAATCGGATGAAGGAGCGCCCGTTCAGCCTGCTGCTGTTCGATGAGATCGAGAAGGCGCATCCGCGGATCCTCGATCGGTTCCTCCAGATTCTCGACGACGGCCGGCTCACCGATGGCCTCGGCGACACCGTGTACTTTGGTCAGGCCTTTCTGATCTTCACGAGCAACATCGGCTCCACTCGTTTGGAACGCTTGCCCGATGGCACCGACCGCGTGGTCTCTTCCGTGGATCCCGCCCTCGACGGCGCCGCGCTGGCCGACCACTACCGCTCCGCTGTGCGGGAGCACTTCCTCCGCATCGGCCGCCCGGAGCTGCTGGGGCGCATCGGCGAGGAGCGCGTGGTGGCCTTCGACCGCCTGCGCGACGCCCACATCGATGGCATCCTCGCGAAGTTCTTGGGCGGCATTCGGGATTCCGCGCGCGAGAAGTATGGCGTGGAGGTGAGCTTTGAGCCCTCCCTCCTGGAGTTTGGCCGCAAGGAATGCCAGCATCCCGCCGTGATCGCGTTGGGTGGGCGCGGCATCCGGAACTTCGTTCAGAGCCGGATCCTCGCTCCCGTCAATCGCGCGGTCCTCGCCACTCCGGGGCGTGCGATCGTGGTTCGGGCTCGCGAGGGCGAGGTGATCGTGGGGCCGGTTCTGTGAGCCTCCGCATCGAGCTCGGGTGGGACCGCAACGCCACCTCTGGCGACAGCGAGCACTGGCTGGTGGCCACGCTCCGCGGCTTCCCGCGCACCGACCAACCCGCCTCGTTCGCCATCCTGATGGACACGAGTACGTCGATGTTGGGCCGTCGCCTCGCGTACGCCCGAGAGGCCGTTGCGGGGCTCGTTTCTGCCTGTCTTCCCGCCGATCGGCTCGTCGTGTATTCCTTCGGCAGCGCGGTCACGGAGGTGCTCGACACCCCAGGTGGCGCTGACGTCGGCGCGGTGCTGGCCGGGGTCGGCGCGAGCGGCAAGACTCGGCTCGACCTCGCCCTCAGCGCGTGCGCGAAGTGGATGACCGACCGGTCGGGTCCGCGCTACGTCGTGGTGCTCACCGACGGCGACCCGACGGATGTGGACGGGCGCCTTGCCGCTGTCGATCCGATCCTCTCTCAAGCGCGCTCCCTCGGCGCCAGCGGGGTTCGCACCAGTGTGATCGGCATTGGGAGCGCCGCGAGCTACGACGGGAGCTTTCTTCGGTCGCTCGCAGATGCCGGCGGGGGGACATCCGCCGTGGGTGTCGAACCCTCGGGGTTGCCGGAGCGAATCTTGGGCGTGCTGCGGGGCGACGCGGCCGAGGAGGTCGAGTTGACTCTCGCCCTCGACTCCGATGTGCTGGAGGTCCACGAGGCGTGGCGGGTGGCGCCGCGAGTGGAGCCACTCACTCTGGCGGCTGGGCGGGTGGCGGTCGCGGTTGGTGAGGGTGGCGGGATCGGCTTCCGTGTCCGCTATCGAGCGCCGCTTGCTGCCGGCCGGGGCGTCCGCAGCGTGGGGACCCTCCGCGTTCGGCAGGCCGAGGGCACCGAGGTGGCTGTCGACCTCACACTGACCGTCGCGGCGCCGCGCTCCGCCGCGCTCCGGGCGCTCAATGCCGAGGTGGACCAGTTCCGGGTACGCGTCGAGCTCGCCCGTACCGCCCAGCTCCGCTCCATGGCCGACGATCCGGAGGACCCGCTGCGCCACACCCGCCGGCTGTCGGGCAGCCGTGATGCGTGAGCGGAAAGGACTCGCGGCCCCGGTTCCCGAGGCAGTGCCCGCTGCTCCGCCTCCGCCAGCGCGTTCTCGCGCCACCGCCATTGCCGCCGCTGTGCCGGATCAGCGCGCCGGAGCGATCGTTCTGGTGGTTGGCGCAAGTAGCTGGCCGCTCATGGGAAGTCGGCTGTTGGTGGGGCGCACGGAAGGCGGCGTCGGCGCAGATGTGGAGCTCGACGACGACAGCGTGAGTCGGCGGCATGCCGAGTTCGTGGTCTCGGATGGCGCGTGGCTGCTGCGCGATCTGGGCAGCACCAACGGCACGTGGGTGGGGGAGTGGCGACTCCCTCCCGGGGAGGCGGCGGAGGTCGTACCCGGCTCGACCGTTCGTGTCGGCAACGTGACGGGCTCCATGAGGGGGTGAGTTATGCGTGCCGCGATGCGCTCCCCCTTGCTTCTCGTCGCGCTCGCCGGCTGCGACCTCCCCGATCTCTACTCTGCCGATGGCGAACGGGAATGCGAGCCGCGCACGCTCTTCTACGAAGACCTCGATGAGGACGGCGTCGGTAACGAGCGCTCGGTGTACGTGGGTTGCGCGGCGCCCGCGGGCTACGTGAAGTTGGGTGGGGACTGCAACGACGTGGATGCCGAACTCACCAGCGACTGTGGCAGTGGCGACAGCGGGGCATAGCGAGGGATGAGCCCGCTCGTGGCGGCGCCCCACTCTTCGGCGATGCTCCCCGTGCAGGGCCCCCTGTACTGGCTGAGCGGCCTTCAGTTGTTCCTCCGCCGCCTCCGGATGGAGGATCACAGCGCGGAGCGGGTGCGCCGCGCCGCGGAGCGGGGACCGATCGTGTACGCCCTGCACACCCGCTCGCATGTGGACTGGCTCGCGGTGCAGAGTGTGTTCAACGAGCGCCGCCTGCCCTTGCCAGCCTTCACGGCGGGGTTTGACGCCAGGCGGTGGTTCCCCTTCTCCATGCTCGGCCGCCTCTTCGGTGCGGCCGACGCGAGCGGACCCGACCAGCTCGGCCGCTTCATCGAGGCCGGAAGCCCGACCTGCATCTTCCTCGGAACGCCGTGGGACATCCGCGAGCTCGTTGGCCTCGCCCCGGTCGAGGACGACCTGATCCCGCACCTTGTGGCGGCACAGGCGCGTTCGGCCCGGCCGGTGCAGGTGGTGCCAGTGGTGGTGATCTGGGATCGCTCCCCGGAGCCCTCGCGCACGGAGGTGGGCCGGTTCCTGCTGGGAACGGAGGATTCACCCGGGCCCATCGGGAAGCTGCTCGCGCTGGCACGCTCCACCGGCGAGGCGCTGGTTCAGGTGGGCGAACCGATCACGCTCTCCGAGTGGACGGAGCGGTTCTCGGAGGAGCCGCCCGCCACCCGCAATCGCCGCCTGCGCCTGGTTCTGCGGCGCTTCCTGTACCGCGAGTCGCGGGTGGTGCGCGGGCCGAGGGCGCGGCCTCGCGGGTTCGTTCGTCGACAGGTGCTCGAGAGCCACGAGGTGCGAGAGCTCATCGTGCGGGAGGCGGCTGCCACGAATCGCCCCCCCGAGGAGGTGCTGGCGAAGGTCGCTCGCACCTTTGATCGAATCGCGGCGCGCTTTTCCTTTCCCTTCGTTCGTTTTGCCGGCTGGTTCTGCTTCCAGATTTGGAACCGGATCTACAGTGGAATCGACGTGCGTGAAGAAGACCTCGAGCGGATTCGCAGCGCGCTCCGCGACGGCACCCCCATCCTCGTGCCGTGCCATCGCAGCCACCTCGACTACCTGCTGATCTCGTCGTTGCTCTTGAGCAAGGACATTGTCATTCCGCACATCGTGGCGGGGGACAACCTCGCGTTCTTCCCGTTCGGCCCTTTTGTGCGGCGCTGCGGGGCCTTCTTCATCAAACGAAGCTTTCAGGGCGACCGGATTTTCCCGGTCGTATTCGAGCGATACCTCCGAGAGTTGGTTCGCATGGAAGTGCCGGTGGAATTCTTCATCGAAGGCGGCCGGTCTCGAACGGGCAAGCTGCTGCCTCCCAAGGTGGGTGTGCTCGGCATGATCATGAACGCCGCTGCGAATGCCCGCGAGGGTCGTGCGGTCACCTTCCTGCCCATCTACGTGGGGTACGAACAGATCGCCGAGGAGCGGGTGTACGCGCGGGAGCTGGCGGGGGCGAGCAAGGAGAAGGAGTCCGTCGGCCAGTTGGCGCGCGCCGCCAGCGTGATCCGAGAGCGGTACGGCAAGGTGTACCTCCGGGTAGGCGAGCCCATCCGGGCCGACAGTCTGGGCTCGGCCGCCGAGTGGAATGCGAAGTCGCGTGCCGAACGGGATGAGGCGCTGCTCGGGCTCGGCGAGCGCATTCTGCACCGCATCAACGGGGAGGCCGTGCTGCTGCCCACATCGCTGGTCGCTCTGGCGGTTTTGGCCCACCCGCGCCGGGGGGTTCGCCGCGAGGAGCTGAAGGCCCGGGTGGAGCGCCTGCGGGCTTTCTTGCAGGTGGCCGGCGTGAAGGAGGGCCGCGCGGTTTCCCACGTGGACGGCATCTTGGACGAGGCGATCTCGCGCTTCCGTTCGGGGCGGATGCTCACCGAAGTCAGGGAAGGCGGCGACGTCGTGTACATCGTCCAGCCCGACCGGCGAATCACGCTCGACTACTACAAGAACGCCGTGATGCACGCCTTCGCGCCGGCGGCCTATTTTGCCGGCGCCGTGCGGGCGCTGGGCCACGACGAGATCGACCTGCACGAGGTCACGCGCCTCCTCACGGTGCAGCAGTTCCTCCTGCGGTACGAGTTCATCCTCGACCCGGATGCCGACGCGCAGGAGCACGAGCGGCGCGCCGTGGCGGAGCTCGTGGCCTACGGCGCAGTGGAGCTGCGTGGCACCCAGGTGATCGTGTGCGACCGTTCGCGCGTGGGCGAGGTGGCGAACCTCACCGCCAACTTCCTTGAGTCCTACTTGCTGCTGCTCCTCACCGCGGGCGACGGCCGCTCTACCTGGAAGTCGCTGCCCGCCGACGCCCTCACGCGAGGTCGGGCCATGCTCGCGGCCGACGAGCTCACCCGCCCCGAGGCGCTCAACCTCGTGAACCTCCAGAACGCCGCTCGCGCCTTCCGCGAAGACGACGTCCTGCTGGTGGGGGCCGATGGCGCGGTGACCGTGGCTGCCGATGGGGCCCGCGGCTACCGGGACGACCTCACCGCCCTGCTCGCGCGGAGCGAGTAGTTGGCCGTCGACGATCTCTTCAGCGGGCGGGGATCCGCCGACCGCCCCGATCCCATGCCGGCACTTCGCCGCTGGTTGTGGCTTTCAGGCCTGCTGGTGGTGCTGGGCCCCTGCTGTTGCACCAGCCCCCTCGGCGGCGCCGTCTCGATCTTCGTATGGATGCGCGCGGGGGATGAGATGGCTCGTGCCGATGCGGGGGTCGGCGCTCCCACGCTGGGGGCCGCCGCCAAGCGGGTGCGCGGGGTTGCCTTCGCCCTGATGACGTTCTCGACGTTCAGTCTGTGCGCGCAGGCCTTTCTGTGGCCGTGGACCGAGCCGGTGCTGATCGATGTGCTGGCGTGGTTGGTGGGGCTGTTGGAGTACGCCGCGTAGGCGACCGATCGTCGTGGAGTCAGCTACAGACTCCGCCCTTGCACCCGCCGCCCTTTCCACCCGGTTGTCCCGCGGAGCTGGGCTTGAAGGGAATTCAGCATGATCACCATGCCAAGGAGCACCCCCAGCGGTTGCGCGAGCAATACTCGTGGGTTCCGGGAAAGCCGCTCACCCGACGGGTCGTCGCACAGCGCAGCGAACACTCTCGCGCGCCCGAGCAGGATGAAAAACAGCTGTGCGGCGGCGAACGACAGGAGCGCGGGGTGCGCCCACGGACCGCCAAGGAACAGCGCCCCGGCGGCCACGATCCAGGGCCACAGTTCGGCCATCACGGTGAGGACGAGGGACAAGACCGAGAGCGCGATCGACAGGACCGGCCGCGCTGGATCGGTGATCGCGGCGTTTTTTTCCAGCCCCGACCAGAGTTGGGACCAGCCGGTGTACATGCGGGTGCGCGTGAGCGTGGGGGCGAAACGCAGACGAAAGCGGGCGCCCGCACGTTTGAGCTCGCGCACGATGGCCACATCTTCGACGAGCCGGTCCTTTACGCGTTCGTGGCCGCCCATCGCGACGTAGGTCGTGCGGCGCACCAGCCAGAACTGTCCGTTTCCCATGGCGTCGTTGGGGCGCGAGGGGTCCTGGGCATTTTCGATGGACAAGAAGCTGAGCAGCGCGGACCAGAGGAAGGGGAGGACCCATCGTTCCGACCAGGAGCCGAGCGCGTGGCCGCTCACGAGCACGAGCACGTCGGCCTCCTCGGCCTCCATCAACGCGAGGCTGGTACGGAGCGCCGCGGGGTGGTGCCAAGTGTCCGCGTCCACAAAACAGAGCACGTCGCCGGTGGCGGCGGCGGCGGCGTGGGTGAGCGCCCATTGTTTGCCGATCCAGCCCTCGGGGGGCTCGCTGCCGGCCACCACCGTGCATCGGTGGCGGGCTGCCCGTGCGCCGGTGTCGTCGTCGGAGCGGTCGTCGCAGACGATCACCTCCACAAGTGGGTGGTCTTGCCGATCGAGGCTGTCGAGGAGCCGGTCGATCACGGCGGCCTCGTTGCGGGCCGGTACGCACACACTCACGCTCAGGCGGCTCTGCACCTCGGGCGGCGCCGGCTCCAGCCGCCACCGCGGGTGCAGCACCTTGCGGATGTGCCCCGCAGCGCCCCATCGGGAGAGCGCGGCGAGCCCGCCCATGATCACCAGCGTGGTCTCCGCGGGGGTCATCGCACCCAAATGGCCTCCGCGCCGCCGGCGGTCCCATAGTACATCCACGGACCGCCCCAGCCCCCGGCGAGGAAGTAGCTGCCATCGCCTCCGCAGAGGGTGAGCCCGGCGTTGGCGCCGTCCACGTCCGAAAAATCCCACCCGGAGCCCAACGAGCCGTGCCCCTTGCAATCCGGCGTGGCGCCGGCAGGGTTGTTCACCGCGCCGATGCCGGTGTCGGTGTACGACGCCGGCCCCCCGCACCAGAAGTAGCCGCTCGCGCCCCCGTACAGGAGGTAGCCTGGCTCGCCGAAGTTCACGCGCAGCTCGTCGCGGCCGATCGGCCGCGATGTGTAGCTGCGCGCTCCGGAGGCCGCCGCGGTGAGGCGGAGCTCGTCCCACGAGAAGGCGTTGAGGTCGTGCCAGCCGCGCGCGGGGGTCACGCTGGCGCTGGCGAGCTCCGGGGAGGTGGCGAGGGCGGCGAGGCCTTCCTCGCCACTGCCGAAGGAGCCCTGGCTGCCGGTGCTGGCGGTGTTGCGGTTGAAGCCGAGGGTCCACCCGCCGTCGGCCATGTCGCACCACACCTCGGTGGCGGTGCCGGAGGGGAGGTTCAGCCAGTAGGCGCCGTCGTCGGCGGTGGGCACCGCCGTGAGGATTTCTAGGCAGGTCGTTGCGGCGCAGGCGGGGGCGGAACCGAACCCGGAGTTCTCCACGCCGTCACAGTCGCGGTCGATGTCGTTGCAGGCCTCCTCGGCTCCGGGGTGTACGTCGGGGTCGGCGTCGTCGCAGTCGCCGGCGGTGGCCGACGCGCCCGCGCCTACCGCACAGGCGTACACGGTCGCGCCCTCGGCTCCCCAGCCGTCGCCGTCGGCGTCGGCGTAGAAGGGGAGGGGGTCGATGGGGGCGTCGTCCACGAGGCCGTTGCAATCGTCGTCGAGGCCGTTGCACTGTTCGGGGGCGGTGGCGCACTCGTCGCCGGTCTCCTCGTCCTCGGGGGGGGGCGCCACGGAGGTGCCGTTCCGGCACCCGGCGAGGAGGAGGAGCGCGAGCCCCCACGCCAGCGACCCGTCCCCACCAGCCGTGCCGCAGCCGCCGCACACGCCGGTCCACGAGGGGGGTGGGTCGTTGGGCTCGGACGGGTCGGGGGCGGCCTCCGCCACGCCCCGGAGCGCGGAGAGGTCCTGGAGGCCGTTCTCCCAGGCGTTGGGCGCGGCGTACGTCGAGCGGGTCGTGGCGCCGTAGTCGGTGCTGTCGGCGGGGGTGGATGCACCGGGGTTGGCGAGGAGCGCGCCGACCTCGTGCTCGCTGATGCCGCGGCGGGGCGCGAGCCCTTCGCCCACGGGGCCGAAGCGGCGGTGGCCTTCGGCGTCCCACACGCTGAGCTGCCACTCCTGCGCGCTCACGCGGAAGCCCTCGCTCTGCGCGTAGGCTCCCTCGGGGGAGGCGGTGAGGTGGAGGCGCCAGTCGGCGGCGGTTGCGTCGATCGAGGTGTCCTCTTGAAGGCTGGCCGACACGGTGAGGAGCGCACCGGCAGGGAGGGCGGCCAGCGCAGCGTGGTCGGTGAAGGTGATCTCGCCGGCCGGGCCGCGTAGGTCAGCCATGGTGAGCCGCCAGCCGCGCAGGTCGAGCTCCTCCGTGACCACGAACTCCAGCCAGGCGCCACCGTTGCCTTCGAGCACGCCGAGGGCGTCGTCGCTGCCGCTGCCCGCGAACCCTCGGTCGTCGAGCACCCCCCCCTCACCCACCGCGTTCCACTCGTTGAGCACGAGCGGGTTCGCCTCGCGCACGACGTACTCGCCGGTTTCGATGGGTCCCCACTGGTCGCGCACCCGCAGGCGTGCCCGCAGCACCGTGCCGTGCTGGACGGCCACCACGAATACGCCGTTGTCGGCGAGCAGCGCCCCCGGCGCCGTTTCGCCGCCCGGCCGGCGCGGATCGGTCCCGTCCACCGTCACCCACAGCTCCGCCACCTCCCCGTCGGGCACCTCCACGCTCACGTCGTCGCCGGCCCGCAGCTCGCCCGAGGCGATCGACAGGACGGGCGCTGCAACGGGGTACCAGCCCAACGCTTCGACCTGGTCGAGCAGCTCGTCGGTGCGGTACGGGAAAAACGTTTGCAGGAGGCGTTCGCGTTCGGTCACCCACTCGCCGTCGCGGTCCCACCAGCCGTAGCCCCAGCGCGCGGACTCGGCGGTCACGGCCAGTTCGATACTGTCGGCGATGGCGGCGTAACGTTCGCCCGCGCGGTCGGCGGTGAGCGGTCCGTTGCCCTCCAAGTTCCGGTGGATGGCGTCTTGCAGCGCCACCAGAAAGTCAGGGTGCCCTTGGGAGAGCAGCGCTGGAAAAATGCCGGCTGGACCGGGCAAGTAGAGCGCGTTCACCGGGTAGTCGTAGTAGATGCAGATGTCGCTGTCGGAGCTGTAGAAGCGGTAGCCGCCTGCGTTGGGGGTGGAGGGGCCGGCTCCCGCCCAGTTGTGGTACGCCGTCCAATCCCAGGTGTTGCCGGCGTAGTAATTCAGCAGCATGTAGTCGAGGAAGTGGTCGAGGTGCAGCCACGCTTGGATGGCCTCTACGTCGTACATCGAGGCCATCACCTGCGCCCAGGCCGCCCCGGAGCCTGCGCGGATGGTTCCCTCGTTCACGGCTTCGTAGTCGCTGGAGCTGCCGCCGAGGTAGTGGGAGAGGAAGGCGGCGTTGAAGCGCTCACGAACGTGGTACAGCCCGATGTAGCTGCCGTTTTCGTAGACGTGGGCGAACCGGCCGTGGGGGGCGGTGTGCCCCATGGCGAGCTGGGACGCGTCCATCCAGTCGTTGCGGGTGTATTGGCCCTGGGCGCCCAAGTAGAACACGGAGTCGTGACCGGAGCGGAGGCTGAGGGCGTCCTGCTCGCGGGACGGGGCGGGGCCTTCGTCCTCGAGGGACCAGAAGTCGAAGTCCACCTCGTCGGGGCCGTAGTCGCCGTTGAAGTAGAGGCGGAGGCTGTTCTTGGGGTAGCCGAGACTCGTGGTACCGGTGCGCGCCACGGCGCAGTTCACCTGGAGGTCGTCGCCGTCGGGGTCGATCCACTCGGCGGAGACCGACGATTTGGCCGTGGTGAGGGCCCCTCCGGACACCAACGACACCGACGGGAGCGTGGAGAGCGTGGAGAGCACGTCGTCCTTGTAGGCCGCGCTCTGGGTGATGCCGGGGTCCATCGCGGGCTGCGCGACGATGTCCTGCGGGAAGAGGTAGCTGTGGGTGACGACGGTGCCGCGCACGCCGTCGGCGTCGACCTCTACGGCCCGGAGGATTGCGGTGGCGGAGACGGCGATCGGGCCTGCGTACGCGGCGGTGGGCTCGGCGGTGCCGGTGCTGACGAGCACGGTGCCGCCTGCGTCGGAGGGGGTGATCTCCACGACGAAGGCTTCCGTGAACACGCCGCGCTCCACGGAGAACGCCGGATCGGCGGCGGCGAGGGGGGCGAGGAGGAGGAGCACCGCGGGGGAGTGTAGCCTACGCGGTTGGGGGGCTGGCGCTCTCGCGAGTCGTTGCCCCTACGGTAGCACCTTCACCGCCACCGGCGCCGATGACGACCACGTGGGTGCTGGGGTCGGCGGCGGGGGACTCGGGATCGATGGCGGCACAGGCGAGCAGGAAGAGCATGGCGCCGACGATCTCGGGGGGGCTATCGGACCGCTGCTGGGAGCGCGCCAACCCGTTGGTCCCGAACCATCGCCATCAGGCCGCGCACCGTCGAAACCAAGAAGAGCGCCCAGATCAGCGAAAAGACCGCGGTGTTCAGCTGCAGCCAGGCATCGACCAACGCGAGGCCAACGCCGAAGCCGATCATGCCCTTGGTGTCGGCGGGGCTGGTCTTTGGATCGGTGATCATGAAGAAGGAGAACAGCCAGAACGCACCGCCCGAGATCTGCGCCCACAGGGTGATGTCGGTGGGGATGTGCGTGAACTTGGCTCGGAGAACCGCGAAAATACAGTACATGGCCCAGAAGCTCAAAACGAGCGGGAGCTTCTTGGCGCGCCACATGATGATGGTTCATAGGGCGAAGATCAGGGCCACGGGCTGCCATGCGCCGCCCCACTGGTAGGCCGGAGCGACCGCCGCCTGACCGCCAGAGAGCACCAAAACGATGACGAGTGCCAAGTTGGTGGGATTGTAGAGGTGGTGCCCGCGCCAAGTGACCAGGTACTTCCCGGTGATGGAGAGCCATGAAACAAGCAGCATCAACCACCCATTGCCGGGCGCCGAGAACAAGAGGGCGAGGCCGAGGCCGGAGATGACGCCGGAGAACAGGGACAGGGGGGCCCGCATCAAGGCCCATCCAACAATCCCAGAACCCAGGCGACGCTTTCGTCTGTCGCGAGCTCCGGGTACGCAAGAAATCCGAAGGCCGTGTCGGTGTGTGTGCCGCCGGCAACCATGTTCAAGGTGACCTCCACCCCCCCTGTCCGGAGGTCGTCCACCATCGCGCGGGTGGTCCACGCGGGCACGGTGGTGTCCGCCGTCCCCTGCCAGATGGCGATGGGCGCGGTCTGCTCGCCCTCGTCGAGCCAGGGCTCTACACGGTTGGCCGCGAAGCGCTCCTCGATGAACCCGTAGGTGTCCCAGTCACCGGTGCTGTACTCGCTCAAGAAGTCGTCGGAGAACACCTCCTCCGCCACGGTCGGGAAGTCGTCGGTGAGCACGGGCTCCGGCCCGAAGGAGGGCGACCAGTAGCAACGTTCGGTCAGGTGCTGGTCCACGGTGCTCGCCACGTTCGACGCCCACATGTCGGAGCGGTCCTCCCCCGAGACCTCGGCGAACGACCACGCCATCATCGCGTGCATTACGAGGTGCGGCCCCGGCTGGAGCACGCCGGAGCGCCACTGGTCTTCGTAGAGGCTCGCGGGACCGGAGGCCCCGAACGCGCGGATGTCGAGCTCCGGCGCATAGCGACTGTGGAGGGTCGCCGCCGACAACACCGCGTGCCCGCCCTGGGACAGTCCGACGACGGCGGCGCGCCCGGCTGTCGCGATGTTCCGGTGCTGGGCAAGGTGGAGGGCCGCTCGGAGGCTGTCGAGCACGCTCGTGGCCTCCGTCCGTGCGTCGAGGTACCGGTGATATCCTGGCGTTCCGAGGCCGGGATAGTCGGGCGCGATGCCGATGGTTCCCCGTCCGCCAAACAGGGCCGCCAAGCCCGTTCCGCTCACGGTGCCCGTGAGTTGACAGGGGTCGTCCAAGCCAACCGTCCCATGTGCGTTCACCACCAGCGGAAACCCCTCCACAGGAGTCTCGCCCCGCAGATCGCTAGGGAGCGTCACGGTGGCGGTCGCAGGGCCGATTTCGGTGAGGTATTCGATGGCCACAACCTCGTAGCCGTTGTCGATGGTGACGCCGTTGTACAGGTAGGGTTCGATCTCCGCCCGGGTGTAGGTGCCGTAGCTCCTCTCGGCGCGCAGGCATCCGAGAGCCGTGCAGGTCGGGTCGGGAGCGTGGGAGAGGGGCGCGGTGTCGGCGGTGTCGGCGGGGGGGGCTTCGGCCGCGTTCGTGCACGCCATGAGCAAGAACATCGCGGCCGGGGGGGTGATGTAGGCGTGTGGCACGCTACGGCGAGCACCCGTTGTTGCCAGCACACGCGAACGTCGCGGCGGCATCGTAGGCGGTGGAGGGCTCGGTGCCGAAGCCCCCGGAGCCGCCCGCCGCGTCGTCGGGGCTGTTGCCGGTGAAGTCGCAGCTCGTGGCGGTGAACGTGCCGCTGCTGGTGCTCATGTAGAGGCCGCCGCCTTCGGAGGTGGAGGTGTTGTCCGTCACGCCGCCGCCGTCGCAGCTCACCGCGCCCTTCTGCACGAACACTCCCCCGCCGCTGGTTGAGGCCGTGTTGTCGTACACCTCGGTGTCGGTGAGCTGAATCTCGCCCCAGCCGTACGCCGCCACACCGCCGCCGTAGGTGGCGGTGTTGTCGCTCACGTCGCAGTCCACAAGGCTCACGGTGGCCACGCTGCTGGCAGTGGTGGCGTAGGAGAGCACGGCGCCGCCGAAGCGGGAGGTGCCCGACGAGCCGGTGCCGCCGGTGAGGGTGAGGCCCTCGGCGTAGATCACCGAGTCTTGCGCCGAGAGCAGGGTGCCGGCGCTGCCCGCGCGGTCGAGGATGGTGCTGGTCGCGCCGTACAGCCCGACAACGTCGACATCGTCGCCGCTGGTGGCGACGACCGACACGTACCAGGTGCCTGGGCACACGGAGTAGCTGCCGGTGCTCGCGGCGGAAATCGTGGCCACGGCCGTGCTCGTTCCCGCTGTCCACGTGCTCGTCACGTCCGACCAAGCGCCGGCGGTCGTGGTGTAGGAGACCGTGCCGTCCTCATCGGCGGTCGACCAGCTCGCGGCGTCGCAGTCGTTCTGCTGGCCGTCGCAGAACTCCGGTGCGCTGGGGTAGGCCTGCGCGTCGCCGTCGTCGCAGTCGGCTCCGGCCGTCACGAGCCCGCTCCCGGACGTGCAGGATTCGGTGCTGTCGTCGCCGTACCCGTCGCCGTCGAGG
>CANKOI010000007.1 GCA_947484175.1 Deltaproteobacteria bacterium | reverse complement strand
TGATGTCGGCTGGAAGCTCGTCGCCGTCAACGTGTCGGACGTGGGCGCAATGGGCGGCAGGCCCCAGTGGGCCACGCTCGCGCTCACCCTGCCCCGACCGCTCGACCGCGCGTGGGTGGCATCGTTCTTTGGCGGACTGGCGGCCGGCCTGCAGCGGTACGGCGTGAGGCTGGTCGGCGGCGATACCACGCGAGGCGGGGGGCGGGTCGCAACTCTGGCGGTCGGCGGCGAGGCCAAGCGGCCCGTTCTTCGCTCGGGTGCGCATGCTGGCGACGTTTTGTGGGTGACGGGCGAGCTGGGCCGCAGCGCGGCCGCGTTCTTACGTTCGGAGCCGCCGGTCGCCGCCATGGCGTGGTTCCGCCGGCCGATGCCACCCGTGGAGTTCGGAGCCGCGCTCGCTGACGCGGGGCTCGTGAGTGCCATGCTCGACCTGTCGGATGGCCTCGCCATCGACCTCCACCGGCTGTGTCGGGCTTCCGGGGTCGGTGCGGCCATCGACGTCGCTTCGCTGCCCACGGCGGGCACGATAGAGGAGGCGGTCGCGTTCGGCGAGGACTACGAATTGCTGTTCGCGGCGCCTGCGGAGCACGAGGGCGCGATATGCTCCTTGGCAGCGATGACGGAAACAGTTGTGTCTAAGGTGGGAATCGTGACGACGGGCCAGGCCGTCTGTCTGTCGAGAGGCGAGTGGCCGACCTCGCTCTTCCGGCATTTTGGCGGGGAGAGCGCCTGAGTTTACCCTTCACCACGGTGGGTGTACTGGCTGCGCTGCTCGCGGTGTCGGCCTTCTTCGCAGCCAGCGAGGCGGCGTTCTTCTCCCTTCAACGTGTAGACCGTGAGGCGTTGAAAGAAGACGCAGTCGTGGGTGAAACGATCCGCCACCTGTTGGCGCAGCCCCGGCGCCTCCTCGCTGCACTGCTGATGGGAAGCGAGGTGGCGAACATCGCGTTGGCGTCCACCTCGGCCGCCCTCACTCGCGAAGCGTTCCCTGCCTATCCGTGGCTCAGCATCGTGTTTGTCGCGCCGGCGATCATCTTGTTCGGCGACATCACGCCGAAAACGCTGGGCATCCGCTTCTCACGGACGATCGCCACCGCGGTGGCGCGGCCCCTGTCGTTCTGGAGCGAGATGGTCAGCCCGATCCGCTTCGTGCTCACCACGATCGCGGACGGCGTGTTGAAGCTCCTCGGTGTTTCGCCCCCCAAGCAGTCGGAGGCGCTCAAGGAGGCCCAGCTGCGAACGCTCATCGACCAAGGCCTGCAAGTGGGCGTGATCGAGCCCATGGAGCAGGACCTGATCCACCGCGTGTTTGAGTTCGGCGACCTGCCAGTGTCGCGCCTCATGACTCCACGGCCGGACATCTTCTCGTTGTCGATCACCTCGCCTTGGCCCGAGCTGCTCGGAAAGATCAACGAGGCCCGGTACAGCCGGGTTCCGCTCTGGCAGGGCTCGCCGGAGAACATCCTAGGCATCCTCATGATGAAGGACCTGTTGAAGCTCAAGGGCGCGCCCGCGCCGAACGCTCGCCAGCTCCAAAAGATGCTTCACCCGGCGCTGTTCGTTCCGCCCAGCAAGCGCTCGCAGGACCTGTTGCGGGAGTTCCGCCAGAAGAATGTTCATCTCGCGCTCGTGGTCGACGAACACGGATCCTGCGCGGGGCTCGTCACCTTGGACGACCTGCTCACCGAGATCGTGGGTGCCGTCCACGATGAGAGTGACGCCGTGGACAGTGACGCCGTGGAGGTGAGTCCTGGCGTCTTCAACGTGCGGGCGGGCATGGACGTGGACGACTTTGCCAGTCGGTTCGGCCTCGAGCTGCCCGAAGGGGAGTACACCACGCTCGGCGGGTTTGTTTTCCACACCCTCGGGCATGTGCCCACGACGGGGGATGAGGTGGAGTGGCAGGGGCGCACCTTCCTCGTGTACGGGGTGGAGGGGCGGAGGATCACCGAGGTCACGGTCACCTTCGGGTCGAACGACCGGCCGCCTCCGGAGGCATCGCTGTGAGCGTCGTGGCCTCGCTCGATCCCGTCCTGTCGTTGCCTGCGGGGGCCGGCCTGCTCGTGGTCGGGGTCTTGGTGCAAGCCCTGTTCGCTGGCACCGAGATCTCGTTGATGGGGGCCGACCGACTCGTGCTGCGCGCCCGTGCCGACGAGGGCGACGCCGCAGCGTTGCGGGTGCTGACGCTCCTCGAACGTCCGGCCCGCCTCGTGAGCACCTGCTTGGTGGGCGGGGCCTTCGGCAGCGTCTTCGCGGCAACCGTGGTCACGGACATGGCCGCCCACTTCACGGCCAACCCCACGCTGGCCGCCGCGATCGTCTTCCCGCCGATCGCCATCATCTTCTGCGAACTGATCCCCAAGGCGCTGTTCCACCAGTACGCCACTGTCTTGGCGCCGCGGCTGATCGTCCCGCTCTTGGCGATGAGCACGCTCCTGCGCCCGCTCCTGTGGGTAACGGAGCACATCACGCGCGGATTGTCCCGTGCGTTCGGCGTGAAAGATGGCGACGGCCACGCCGGTGTGCGCCGCGAGGACATCCAACTGCTGCTCGACACCTCACCCTCCGCCGACATTCAGGCCGAGGAGCGGGAGATGATTTTGCGGGTGTTCAACTTCAGCGAAACCCTCGTGCAGGATGCGATGGTTCCGCTGATCGACGTCGTTTCGATTCCGGAGACAGCCACCGTGGCGGAGGCGATCGTTTTGGCCGCGGAGCAGGGGTTTTCTCGGCTCCCCGTCTATCGGAAGCGGGTCGACAGGATGGTGGGCGTCGTCACCCACAGCGACCTGCTGTTTGCGCCTGATCCGGCGGCCTCGGTGGGGAGCGTGATGCATGAGGTCGTGTTCGCGCCCGAGAGCAAGCGCATTGACAAGCTGTTTCTGGAGCTCCGGCGTCGCCGCCAGCGCCTTGCCATCGCGGTGGACGAGTACGGCGGCGGCGTGGGGGTGATCTCGATCGAGGACATTCTCGAGGAGTTGGTGGGCGACATCGAGGACGAATTCGATCGGCGCCGCCCGCTCATCCGGCGGACGGGCGAGCGGGAGTGGACGGCGTCAGGCAGGTTGGAGAGCGAAGCGCTGAAGGCCACCACCGGTTTCGAGCTGCCCGAGGGCGATTACGAGACGGTCGCAGGGTTCGTCCTTTCCTGTCTCGGCCACGTGCCGGCCGTCGGGGAGCACGTCACCCACTCGGGTTGGCGGTTTGAGGTCGGCAAGGCCAATGAGCGGGCCATCCTCGAGCTCAACATTAGCGGGCCGCCGGACAAGGCCCCTCAGGCGGTGAGGGGATGAAGGCGGTGGTGATGCGGGCCGACTGGGAGCCGAGGCCCGACGCCCGGCTCGATGAGACCCAGCTCCGCACCCGTAAGGCCCCTGCGAACCTCGTGTGGCGCCGCCCCACCTTCAGCTGGGAAGAGGTCGGGCTGCCCGCGCCGGGGGTGGGTGAGGTGCTGCTCCGCATCCGGCGCTGCGGGGTGTGCGGCAGCGACACCCACTGCTACGAGACCGACGACGCGGGCTACGTCCTGTTTTCAGGGCCGACCCGCCTGCCATGTGTCGTGGGCCACGAGTATTCGGCGGAGGTGGTGGAGCTCGGTAAGGGCGTGCAGAACCTGCGGGTCGGGGACCTCGTGTGCGCCGAAGGGATGCTGGGCTGCGGGGTGTGTGAGGCCTGCCGCGTGGGGCGCCCCAACCAATGCCCCCGGTTGGAGATGGTGGGCTTCTCGGCTCCGGGCGCGTTCGCCGAATACGTGGTGGCGAACGAGCGGTTCTTGTGGAACCTCGCCCCTTTGGCGGATCGCCTCGGCAGCGCAGCCGCGGCGCTGGAGCTCGCTGCACTCGTGGAGCCGATCGGGTGCGCGTTCAACGGGATGTTCGTGTCGTCCACTCCGGCGCCACCCGGCGGGTGGGTGGGGGTTTTCGGGTGCGGCCCCATCGGCCTCGGCGCAGTTGCGCTGGCGAGGGCGGCCGGGGCGGCCGGGATCGCCGCGTTCGATGTCGTGCCCGAACGATGCGCGCTCGCCTTGGAGCTCGGCGCCGACATCGCGCTGCATCCCGGCGAGTGCGATCCCGCCGACGTCCTCCGCACCATGAGCGGGGGTTGGGGCGCCGACATGATCGTCGAGGCCGCAGGTGCCGCACAGCTCACGATGCCCTTCATCGAACGTGCCTTCGCCCCCGGCGGTCGGATGGTGTACCTTGGGCGAACTGGGCAGCGCGCGCCGGTGCTCCTCGACGTCCTCGTCACCCAGGCGGCCGGCATCGTGGGTGCCCGGGGTCACGTGGGCGGCGGGTGCTTTCCGCGCATCCTCCGGCTCATGGAGCGTGGGCGTCTCCCGGTGCGTTCGATGATCACCTGTCGCCTGCCCTTCGCCCACACGTTGGAGGCGCTGGTTCAGAGCACCGATCGCCGGAATGGGAAGGTTCTCGTCGACTACGACGGCGTTTGACCGTCAAGGCGGTGGCGTGGTACATGCCGGAGTATGGGCAAGGCGATCGGGATTGACCTCGGCACCACGAACTCGTGCGCCGCGATTGTGGAGGGTGGCAAGCCGCGTGTCATCACGTACAAGGGGGGCCAGTCCACGATTCCCTCCGTGTTCGCCATCGACGAGAAGGGCGAGCGCTTGGTGGGGCATGACGCCAAACAGCAGGCCCAGCTCAACCCCACCAACACCGTGGCGGCCGCCAAGCGACTGATCGGCCGAAATTACCACAGCAAGACGATTGAAAAGGTGAAGCAGGTCTTCACCTACGAGCTGGTCGAGGGCGAGTCCTCCGAGGTGCTGATCAAGGTCCGCGACCAGATCTTCACGTTGGAGCAGATCAGCGCGGCCATCCTTCGGAAGATTCGGGAGGTCGCGGAGGAGGCGCTCGGCGCCGAGGTGGATCAGGCGGTCATCACCGTTCCCGCCTACTTCAACGACCGCCAGCGGCAGGCGGTTCGTGCCGCGGGGAAGTTGGCGGGCCTCAAGGTGCTGCGGGTGCTCAACGAACCGACGGCGGCGGCGTTGGCCTACGGTCTCGGCAAGAACCTCAACCAGCGCATTGCGGTGTACGACCTCGGTGGTGGCACCTTCGACATCAGTGTGATCGACATCAAGGAGCGCATCTTCGAGGTCATCGCTACCGGAGGGGACACCTTCCTTGGGGGCGTGGACTTCGACGACCGCGTGATGCAGTGGGTGTTGGAGTCGTTCCAAAAGGCCCATGGTGTCGACCTGAGCTACGATCGCGTGGCGATCCAGCGGATCCGAGACGCGGCGGAGGCCGCCAAGATCGAGCTGTCGATGGTCACCCGAACGCGGCTTCACATCCCGTTCATCGCCAAGAGCGAAGCCGGCGATGCGCTCGAGGTCGACATGGAGCTGACCCGCGAGAAGCTCGAGGAGCTGTGCGGTGATCTGGTGGAGCGCACCATCCAGACCGTCGAGAGAATCCTCCGAGAAGCGGGCACCACCCGGCAGCAGATCGACGAAGTTCTGCTCGTGGGCGGGCAGAGCCGCATGCCGCTCGTGCAGCGCCGAATCACGGAGTTTCTGGGAAGGCCGCCCAGCAAGGGGGTGCATCCCGACGAGGCGGTGGGCATCGGTGCCGCCATCATGGCGAATTCGCTGGCCGCGGTTCAGTCCAACGACGACGTCACGCTGCTCGACGTTTTGCCCATGCCCATCGGGATCAACAAGGTCGATGGGTCGATGCACGTGCTGTTCCAAAAGAACCAGCCGCTGCCCGACTACAAGACGCGCACGCTGACCACGAGCAAGGACAATCAACGCTCGATCATGTTGCGCATCTACCAAGGTGAGGCCACGGTCTGCGCCGACAACGAGCTGCTCGGCACGTTCGTGTTCAACAACATTCGTTCCGCGCCGAAGGGCAAGGTGCAGATCGAGGTGACTTTCCACATCGACAGCGAAGGCATCCTCAACCTCACCGCTCGCGACAAGCAGACCGGGCAGACGGTGGAAAGCACGCTGAAGCTGGGCAAGTCGAACGAGGAGCGCGAGTCTTTGAGGACTAAGCCCGAGGTGCCGGCCAGCGCTCCGTTGGGGCCACCCGTTGCCTTCACGATGCCGCAGTCCTCGATCGCCGCCAGCCTCGGGAGTGATGGGGCTGCGTCCGTGCAGGCGGAAACTCGCGCGGAGACGACGCGGACCGAGCGGGCGCCCGCGGCCGAGAAGTCGCCGACGCCGACGCCGACGCCTCCGACCGGCAGTCTCTGGGGCAAGGTCGGTTCGTGGTTTAAGGGGCTCTTCGGCGGTGGCTGAGCCGGCGCCTCCGGGCGCCGTAGGCGACGAAGCCGTCCGGAGGGTGCTCCGGGAGCGGATCGTCGTCGTGCTGGTGCGCCCGCTCCAGTCCGGCAACGTCGGTGCCGCCGCGCGCGCCATGAAGAACATGGGCCTCCGGCGCCTCGTCGTAGTGGCCCCCCCCGCCTTTGACCTCGACCGCGCCCGGTGGATGGCACCGGGGGCCGAGGAACTTCTCGACCACGCGGCGTTCACCGCGACTGTGGGAGAGGCCGTCGCCGACTGTCGTTACGTCGTAGCGGCTACGGCCCGCCGGCGGCACAGTCCGTGGCCCACGATGGACTCGGAGGCCTGTGCGGCGCGATGTTTCGAAGGGGAGGGCCCCGTGGCGATCCTGTTCGGTCCCGAGGACCACGGCCTGGCCAACGACGAGATCGCTCATGCCCATGCTCTGGTGCACATCGCCACCGACTCCCACGCCAGCCTCAACATCGCCCAAGCGGTCCTGCTGCTCGGTCACTGCATCCACGCCGAGGCGCGCCGCCGGGGATTCGTTCCCCGTGTCGAAGGCGCGGGCCGCCGGGGGGGGCCGGGCCGGGGAGCCGCTCCGATGGCCACTGAGGGGCGGCGCCCGGCTCCGCTCGGCGACCTCGAGCCTCTCGTCGGCGAATGGATGGACACCCTCGAGATCAGCACCTACCTGGCCGGCCACGAGCCGCTCCTCGTGCAGAGTACGTTGCGCCGGCTCTTGCAGCGCGCATCGCTCGATGCGGGTGAGGTTTCCATCCTGCGGGGACAGCTTCGTAAGTTGCGCTGGAAGATGAGGAGTTGAGCCTCCGCCGGGGAACTACTCCTCCTTGAACTGGAGGACCATTCCCCGGTTGCCCGATGCCCAGAGGTTGCTGCGGCTCACCCCGTGAATCGCGTACAGCGCGTTGTCCACGCCGGTGTACAGCCGCTCCCACGTTCCGTCGGTGTACCGCAACGCCATGCCGTTGCTGCCCACCGCGATCACGACACCTACTTCGGGCACCAGCACCGCCCACAGCGTTTCGGTGGTCGGCACCTCTTTCAGCTCCCAGGCGCTGCCATCCCAGTGAATCACGGTGCCTTGTTCGCCCACGGCCCACACGTCGTCGGGGCCGCTGCCGTCCACCGCATTGAGCGCCACCGCCACGTCGGTCCTGCAGCCAGCCCAGACACCCGCCTTGCGGCGCATGCACTCGCCGCCCTCGCCCACGGCGAAGGCCTCGTCGCCGTCGCCGTACACGTCGTTGAGGCGTGCCGACTGATCGGGCAGCTCTTCGTAGGTCCAGGCGGCGCCGTCGTAGCTCCACGCCTTGCCCCAGCCCACGGCAAACAGCGAGTCGACGCTGCTGCCGCCGATCGCCTTCAGCTCGCTGGTGTCGCCCATGGTGCCGGTCGTCCAGCCGCCGGTGCCGGTGTACTGCGCCACTGTGCCGAGGCTGGTGCTCGCTGCGAGGACCGCGTCGTCGTTCTTGCCCTCGCCCCACAAGTCGGTCAGGTCGGCGTCGTCCACGTCGATGTCCATGAACGACCACCCGTCCGAGCCGCCTTCCCACGCGAAGCCGTCACTGCCCACCACGTACACCCCCGAGCCCGAGGCGTAGATGCCCGAGAGCGTGCTGGAGCTCTCGATGCGGTACTGGGTCCAGACGGGGGTGGTGTCGATCACCTCGGCGGTGTCGCCCGTATCGGCGGTGTCACCCGCGCCCGAGTCGGCGGGCGTTCCGGTGCAGGCGAGGGCGAACAGGGTGAGGGAGACAAACATCGGGGACCCGGAAGGCCCGTAGTCTATCCGTCTCTCAGCGCGGTTGCCGGAGGACGTCGTCGAGGGTGTACCGTCCGGCGGGCCGCCCTGCTAGCCAGCGTGCGGCTCGCAGCGCGCCTTCGGCGAACAGGCTCCGCGTGTGAGCCACATGGGCGAGCTGGAGGCGTTCCCCGGGGCCGCAGAGGTACACATGATGTTCGCCAACGATGTCTCCGCCGCGCACGGCGTGTAGGCCCACTTCGCCCGGCACTCTCGGCCCGCTACGGCCATCGGTGGTGGGGCCCAGGCCGTCGACGAGCCGAAGGGCGGTGCCGCTCGGGGCGTCCCGTTTGCCGTGGTGGTGCAGCTCCACCACCTCGAGGTCCCATTCCGGGAGGGCGGCACGGGCCTCGCGCACGAGGCGTGCCAGCACGGCCACCCCGAGGCTGAAGTTTGCAGCGTGCAACAGCGCCACCGGTGGCGCTTCCGGCGGCATGAGCCCGGTGGTGCCCGACACGATGGGACTGCGGGCGTGTTCGAGGAGGCGCCGGAAGCCCTCGGGGGTGGAGAAGTCTACGACCACGTCGCAGGCCCACTGCTTGGGCGCCGCCGCACCGCAGGCCCAAGCGAGCTCCAGCTCCGGATTCGACTCCACGGCGGCTACGACCAGTCGCCCTGTGCGCCCGGTGGCTCCGTGAACGCCCACGGCGAGCCGGCGGCCGCTCACGCGAGGTCCGGGAGGAGCGCCTCGTCGGGCGGGGTGCCCGGCGCGAGCGGCAGCCGCAGCTCATTCCGGCACAGCCCCATCTCGGCCATCATCGCCTTCACCGGAATCGGGTTGCTCTCGGCGAAGAGGTAACGAACGACCGGCAAGAGCGCGGCGTGCTCGCGGCGGGCAGAGCCGGCGTCGCCCCGCGCCCAGGCCTCCCACACGGCAACGGTCCGCCTCGGCGCCACGTTGCTCAGCACCGAGACGACACCGCTGCCGCCCACCGCGAGGAGCGGCATCCACGTGAAGTCGTCGCCGCTGAGCACCGGCTGCGCGGAGCGCAGCATGAACTCCTGGCCGAAAGAAACGTCGCCGGTGGCCTCCTTCACGGCCACGACGCCCTCGATCTCGCAGAGCACCGCGAGCTCGGTGGGGTTCAGCCGCTGCCCGGTGCGCCCCGGCACGTGGTACAGCACCAGCGGCAGCCCCGGCTCGGCCGCGGCGCGCACATGGGCGCGGAGCCCGGTGAGGTTCGGCTTGTTGTAGTAGGGCAGCACGAGGAGGCCGGCCTCCGCCCCTCCTTCCTGAGCCCGCACCACGTTGGCGACGGTGGTGCGGGTGTTGTTCGTGCCCACCCCCATCGTCACGATGGCTTGCCGCTGAACAACCTGCACGGCCTCCGCGAGCAGGCGCGCCGCCTCGTCTGCGTCGATCGTGGGCGACTCTCCGGTGGTCCCTGCCACCACGACGCCCTGCACCCCTGCGCGCACTTGGCGGGCCACGAGCGCCTCCCACGCATCCAGATCGAGTCGACCGTCGGCGAAGGGCGTAACGAGCGCGGTGTGAACGCCCTCCCAGCGCATCAGAACTCCACGGCCCCGGTGAGGCGCGCACCCACGGCGGCCGCGTCGAACCCCTTGCCGAGGTCGTCGTCGGTGTACGACGAGTACAGCGGTCCGGGCAGAAAGGCGCCCACGGTCCCTTGGAACCACACGTGGGGGTGCGGGTCCCAGCGGAGGGAGACGTCGAATTCGTTGCCGTAGCCCTCGTCGGCTTCGTTGGTGCCGGCGCTGTCGGCGCGCCCCGCCACCAGCCAGGCGCCTTCGGCCTGCAGTTGCTGCGTGATCTGGTAGCGAACGGCGGGCCGGAAATAGATGGCGTTCTGCACGCCGTCACCGCTGCGGGAGGCCTCGGTGGTGCGGCCCTCGTTGCCTTCGGTAGCCACCGCGGCGGCGAGGGTGGGCATCGGCTCTTCGAAGAGGAACAGGCCCACGTTGTGGTCTCGATCGAAGCTGAAGGTGGTCAGCGCCTTGTCGGAGGGGTCGTCGTCGCCGGTGGCCACGCCGAACTCCGCCCCAAAGCCAAACTTCTCCCCTTTGTAGTCTGCTTTCGCCATCACGCCGAAGGCCGTCACGGTCACGTCGTCGGCGCCGTTGCCGAGGCTGCCGCCACCCACGACCGCCACCCCTTCCAGCTCTGCACGCACCGCACCCAGCTCCGCGAAGGCCCAGATGTCGCCCGTGTAGGCGTCGTAGGGGTCGTCGGTTTCGTCGCCTTCGGGGCGGTATCGGTAATTGTTGAGCATCCCGATGCCCACGGTTTCACTGCGGTAGCCCGCCGCAAAGCTCACCGACTGCATGTCGTCGTCGGCACCGGCGAAGCCCTCTACCTGAACATCCCAGGCGCCCATCACGAAAACGGGGCCAACGGTGCCGCTCACCTGGAGGCGATCCGCGGTGTCGCCGTATTCGGCATCCACGGCATTGCCGTCGTTCCAGAGCAGGCCCGCGCCCCAGTTCAGCGGCATCCGGCCCAGCGCGATCCGGCCCCAACTGGAGTACACCTCGCCCCAGCCCCGCACTCCCGCGCCCGTGCTCACGTTGCTCACGCCGTCGGTCGAGGCCTCAGCGGTCTGTTCGCCCGTGACCGGGTCGAGGTAGGTGTCGGGCGTTTCGCCCCACAACGACAGCTTCATCACGTCGACTTCCGCCCGAATCGCCGCGTGGTCGCTCACGAGCCAGGAGGGTCGCAGCAAGAGTCGATGGTCAATCGTACTGGAAAACCCTTCCGCGTTGGCGTTGGTGGTGCTCAACGACAGCGAGTCGAAACCAACGGCGCGGGCGCGGTAGTAGCCCTGCCACACGAGTTCAGTAGCGTGGGCGGGGGAGACAGCGAGTAGCAGGGCGAACAAATCGGCTCCGATCCGAAGGGCGCTTCGGTAGCACCTTCAGCCCCGCCGGGCAATTCGCATGACAGGAGAGGACGCGGCGTTTAGGATTTCGGTGTGCTTGAGCTGTTCAAACGAATGTGGCTGCGTTGGCAGGGAGTGGCCGGCGGCATCCTACGCGCGCAGAACGCCCTGCTCATGACCGTTGCCTATTTCGTGGGCTTGGGTCCCGTGGCTCTGGTGCAACGGTGCGCGGGTCACCAGAACCTCGATCGGGCGCCCGCACAGCCAGACGCGGCCACCTATTGGATCGCGCGTTCGGGTCACCGGCAGACCATGAACGAAGCTTCAAGACAGTTTTGACTCGGCTCGCGCATCGGGGCGGCCGGAGTGCGGCGTGGTCCCGCTTGGCAGTCCGCCGAGCGCTGCGCTAACCGGCAAGGTCGGAGAGTTCCCCATGTTCGTGACCCCCTCCCGCGCCGCCCTCGTCGCTTCTCTCGCGGCAGCGGCCCTCCTGCCCCACGCCGCCCTGGCTGCCGGTGTCACCGGCTCTTCCACGATGCAGGATGCCGCCGGCAAGCACGTGGCGGACCTCGCCTTCGACGGGCTCCTCGGCACCGGATGGGCCGAGGGCGAGCTGGGCGCCGGGGTTGGCTCTTGGCTGGAGATCGACCTCGGTGCCGCTACCGCGCTGGAGTCGGTGTCGTTCTGGCCGGGCAACCTCGAGAAGGGCGAGCGCACCTTTCGAGAGTACGGCCGTCCCAAGGTGGTGCAGCTGTGGGTGGACGGCGCGAAGGTCGGCGACTCGGTGCGTATCCAGAGTGAGATGAAGCGGGTCGATCTGCCGCTGTCCCAATCCGGGCGAAAGGTCCGCATCGAATTCCTCGAAGCCTTCGAGGGGGGCGTGTACTCCGACATGTTCGTGGCCGAGGTGGCCGTGAACTTCACCGAGGGCGAGCGCACCCGTTCGGTGGCCAAGGTGGAGGCGTGGCGGGCGTCGAAGGAGGGCGTGGCCGCCCAGAAGAGGTATGAAGATCAGGCCCTCGCCGCCTACGAGCTGCACAAGGCCGACCCCTACGAGAAGGAGGGGCTCGCCTTTCTGATGGAGGCCGCGGGCGAGGGGCCGGAGTACCTGCGCCGCCGCGTGGCTTCACTGGTTCCGGCGGGCAGCCGCGCCGCCGCGCTCGTACCCGACGAGATGGCGATGAGCGCGATCCGCAAGCTCAAGGACCCCACGGGCATTCCCGGCTTGGAGTACGCCGCCATGCGGGCGTTGGGTGCGCAGCAAGCCGAGATTGTGGATGCGATCGAGTACTTCCGTGCTTGGCGTGACCTTCAGGGTGGCGGCCGACGCAACATTCCCGCGTGGGGGCAGACCGGCTTTGAGGTCGGCGCACTTCGGAGCGAAGGGGAGCCTCTCCCCATCGAAATCGACCAGTTTGGCAACGCGCTGATCGCCGACACTGCCAACAACCGGGTGCAGCGTTTCACCACGGGGGGCGTGAGTGACAAGCAGTGGGGCGCTCCGCCCGACGTGAGCGAGTACTGGTTCGGCGGGCGCCGCCCTTGGTACGCGGCCGGTGGCATGGCGAAGGACGAGGCCGGTGCGTTCATGAATCCGGTCGATCTGGAGCTGATCCCTGGCAAGGAGGGCGATGCGTTCATCGTGCTCGACGCGGCCGGCCGGCTGCAGATCTTCGATGCGGAAGGCAACGGTGAGATCGGCTGGACGCTGGCGATCGACGACCAGGTGCAAGCGAAGGTGGGCGGTGAGGGCTACCTCGCCTACCTGCCGAAGAAGGACTTCATCGTCGCCATCATCGGCAATGACGCGGTGGTCTACGGGCGCGACTCCGAGAAGCTCAGCGAGTTCGTGATCAAGGACGGCACTCCGAACGCGGTCGCGGCGGGTACCGACAACAAGCTCTACATGGCGTTCGGCGACGAGGTGATCACCTACAACACCGATGGGTTCCGCTACGGGACGGTCATCGACGAGAAGATTCTTGGCGAGGGTTTCGAGGACCTCGACATCACCCTCGACGAAAAGGGGGAGATGTGGGTGCTCATCGACACGGGCTGGGTGTTCAAGTTCAAGAAGTCCGGAAAGCTGGACTGGAAGTTGCGGGCGGTCGATCACGAGCTCATTCACCCCCGCTTCGCCGTGTTCCAGGGAAACCTGCTGATCACCGACCGCGACACAATTCTGCCGGTCGATGCGCTGCAGATGCACCTCGATGAGGTGCAGGCCCTCGAAGACGCGAAGAAGGAAGGAAAAGCGGCGCCGTGAAGCGGGGCCCCGCCCTTCTGCTCGCTGGTGTCGTGCTCGCAGGCACGCTGTACGCGCTTCAACGTCGCGACGACAGACTCGGCCTCGATCGCGAGGCGGACCCCCCTGCGGTCGCCTCGACTGCCAGCGCACCCCCGATCGCAGCGGTTGCTCCTCCATGGACGTCCGCCAACATTCGAGAGCTGACGCCCTCCCGGCCGCAGAAACACACCGCGGTGAGCGTGCCCGTTCCGCCGCAGCCCGCCTACGACACTGCACTGCTCACGCTCGGTCGCGTGGTGGAGAAGTGGGCTGGAGACCCTGAGAACGCGTGGGCGATCGCCCACGGTCTCCTCGCTCGGGGCCCGGAGTTCCGGCTCACCAACGAGCTCGGAGCGGTGGCCACCCTGTTCTCGGTCTACGCCGAGCCGCGCCCCGTCGGGTCGCTCACGCTGCTCGGCTTCCCTGCCACGCGCAACGGCACGCCGGTAGAGCCTCACACTGACATCCTGCTCAAGAGTTTCACCGAGGTCGGCCTCCCGCCCGAGACTCCTTTTCCGATGGGCGGCGCGCAGGTGACAGCGGCCGATCTCTACAGGTACACCCTGTTGAAGACCTTCCTTCGGGTAAAAGAGAACAAGTCGAGCTTCGCCGATCCGAACGACATGGCATGGGGCGTGCAGGCTCTTGCGAGCTGGGCGCCTTCCCGCGACCTTCGGTGGACCGCGCTCGACGGCACCCCGATGGACATGAACACCCTCGCAGACTTCCTGGTGGTGGTGCTCACGAAAGAGTCGAAGTTCATGTTTGACCACATGCGCGCCGGCGAGGGCTTTGAGCGTGCGGGCCAGCCGCTTTTCTCCTACTCCTGCGGGGGCGCGCACCTGCTCCAGGGGGCCAGCTACGCCGTGGCCCGTGGCTTCGGCAGGCCGGAAAACCGCGCCTACGTGGCTGCGCAAGGTCCGTTGCTCCTCTACCGCCTTCCCGTGGAGTTGCGCCTCTACGACGCGGCTCTCGCGCGGTTCAAGGGCGAGCGGGAACGGCTGCTCGTGCAGCGCTTGAAGTTCCTCGGGCACTGGCTAGAGTCGATGTCGAAGTTGCGCATTCTCGGCCTGTTCACGCCCGATGACATGCAACAGAACACGATCGAGGGGGCCGCGCAGAACCTCGCGCTCACCGTCGAGCAGCTCCAGAAGCTCGGCACCTTCGACCGTCTCGCCGAGCTCGACACCGAGGATCATCAGCTGTTCCTCGACGTCATCGGAGATTCTGCGCACGGTGTTCGCGGCCTGGAGTTGGCGCTCGGGCGCCAGGAAGTGTGGTGGTGAATCGCTCCACCCTCACCATCCGGCAGCTGCGCGGCGGCCTCGACGAGTGCTGGCACCCGGTGTCGGCGCGGCTTTGGCAGGACGGTACGGTGGCATGGCAGGTGGGCGACGACGTCGCCAGCTACTGGCGCAGCGCCTCGAAGCCCTTTCAGCTGGTCACGTCGCTCGCGCAACTTCCGGCCGCTCAGGTGGCCGCGCTCGATGAGATTGAGCTTGCCGTCGGCGCGGCCAGCCACAACGGCGAGTCGGGACACACCGACATCGTAGGGGCGTTGCTGAGCCGGTTCGGCTTGGCCGCCGACGCGCTCCAGTGCGGGGCGCAGGCGCCCTCCCACGGGGCCACGGCGCGCGCCACCACTACGCCGCTGCCGATCCACAACAACTGCTCCGGCAAGCACACCTTCATGCTCGCCGCTTGCGCGGCTCGCGGCTGGAGCGCCGACTACCGCCCGCTCGACCACCCCCTTCAGACCGCCAATCACGCGCTCCTCGACGATCTGGCGGGCGTGCACCACGGTTGCGGCGTCGACGGCTGCTCGGTCCCGACCTTCTTCGCTCCGCTCTCCGCGCAGGCGCGCGCCTGGGGCGCGCTGGCGGGAGCGATGGCCGAAGGCAGCACGGCCCTCGGTCGCGTGGGCTGGGCGATGCACCGGCAGCCTTGGTTCATGAGCGGGACCGGTCGGCTCGACCTTGCGGTCGTGCAGCAGGCGCCGGAGCCCGTGGCGTGCAAGATCGGGGCGGAGGGCCTCTTCTGTGTGGCCATTCCCGGGTGGCGCGCCGGCTTGGCGGTGAAGGTGCACACCGGCAATACCGACGCCCTCGCGGTCGCCGTTTCCGCCGTTCTCGCCGAGCTGGGCCTTCCGCTGTCGGGCGCTTGGCCGTGGGCTACGGTGCGCAATGTGCGCGAGGTCAGCGTCGGCGAGCGAGTCGCTGCCTGGACTTGAAGAGCAGCCGCCCTTCGCTCACATGTCGATGGTCACCGCTCCGGCGCCCGTCTGAACACCGGCCGTCGTCGTAGACGCAGTGCCCGCGCTGTCTACGTAGGAGCCGCCGCCACCCGCAAGCCGCCCGCCGTCGCCCCCGGAGTAGCCGCCGCCGCCGCCGCCGCCGTAGCAGCCGTTGCCCGAGCCGCCGCCGCCGAATCCGCCGTCCGCTCGCCCGCAGCCGGCGTTGCCGAGCCCGCCGATCATGCCGTTCGTCCAGCGCTTGCCCCCGTAGCCGCCCCAGGAGCTGGCGTAGGTGACCTCGCCTGCGCCGTCGCCGCCGAAGCCCGCACCGCCGGAGCCCCACGACACACCGGATACCGCGCCACCCACCCCCAGCCCGCTCGTGCGCGCCGTGCACGTCGAGGTGGCGCTCGACGACGAACCGTAGCCGCCGTACTGCCCCGAGCGCCCGTTACACCCGTTCTGCGCCACCGCGAGCCGGGTGCCTCCGCCTCCGCCCGCCACCACCAAGGGGCTGCCGCCGCTGTCGACCACGAAGCTGCCGCCGCCGCCACCGCCGCTGTTCACGCCCCCCGTTCCCTTCTGGCCCACCACGATGTACAGCACCTCGCCCGCGGTGAGCGAGAAGGTTCCCGTCGCGTAGGCGCCCAAGCCGCCGCTGCGGCCGGGGTCGCCCGCGTAGCCCTGCGCACCCCACGCCTCGATGATGTAGTCGCCGGTGGTGGGCACCTCCCACTCCTGGATGCCCTGCGTGGCGGAGTCAACCGTCACGTCGCCGTCGAGGCTGGTGCCGCTGTAGGCCGTGTCGCACTGCGCCTGCGTGGGGCCCGTGTAGCCGGTGGCGGCACACGACTCGAACTCCATCGGACCGGAGAAGCACAGGCTCGAGCCACCGCTCATGTCCACGGTGCCATCGCAGTCGTTGTCGACGGAGTCGCACACTTCGGTTGCAGCGGGGTTTACGCTGCTACTGGCGTCGTCGCAGTCGCCTCCGGCCCCGGTGTACCCCGAAGGTACGTCGCAGGCGTCGGTCGTCACGGTCGAGCCGTAGGAGTCGCTGTCGTTGTCTTCGTACCAGGTGTCGAGGGTGGAGGCGGCCACGCTCGGGTCGTCGTCGTCGGCGAGAAGGTCACAGTCTTCGTCGTCGTCGAGCGCGTCGCAGTATTCGGAGGCGCCCGGATTCACGCCGCTGCGGGTGTCGTCGCAGTCCGTGTTGTCGGCCACGTACCCGGAGAGGGTCTCGCACTGGGTGACCACCGACGTAGGATTGCCGTAGGTGTCGCTGTCGTTGTCTGCGTAGTAGCTGCTCATCGTCGACACGTCGGTCGAGGAGTCGTCGTCGTCGGCCACCGTGTCGCAGTCTTCGTCGGTGTCGGCGGCGTCGCAGATCTCGGTGGCGCCCGGGTTCACATCGGCTCGGGAGTCATCGCAGTCGGTGTCGTCGGCCACGTAGCCGGCGGGCTGGCTGCAATCGATGTCGGTGGCGAGGGCATTGCCGTACAGGTCGGCATCCGTGTCGGCGTACCAGGTGAGCACGTCGTAGGCCGCGTCGGGATCGATGACGGTGTCGCAGTCGTCGTCTACACCGTTGCAGAACTCGGTGGCGCCCGGGTAGGTGCTGGCCACCGTGTCGTCGCAGTCGGTGTTGTCGGCCACAAAGCCGGCGGGCACCTCGCAGGCGGGGGTGCTGTTGAGCGGATCGCCGTAGGTGTCCACATCGGAATCGGCGTACCAAGTGAGCGCATCCAAGGAGGTCGTGGGGTCGATCACGCCGTCGCAGTCGTCGTCGAGGGTGTTGCAGTACTCGCCCGCGCCCGGGTACACCGCGCCGTTGGTGTCGTCGCAGTCGGTGTTGTCGGCCACGTAGCCCGCGGGGGTGGAGCAGCTCAGGGTGGATACCGCGGCGTTGCCGAAGAGGTCGCTGTCGGCGTCTTCGTACCAGGTGAGCGAGTCAAGAGCCGAGTCGGGGTCGGTGACGCCGTCGCAGTCGTCGTCTACGCCATTGCAGAGCTCCGAAGCCGCCGGGTTCACGCTGCCGTCGGAGTCGTCGCACTCGATGCAAGCGGCGAACCCATCGCCGTCGGCGTCGGCGTACGCCACGCTGCCATCGCAGTTGTAGTCGTTGGGGTCGCTGCAATCGGTTTCCGGAGCGCCCGGGTAGAAATCCGAGTCGCTGTCCCGGCAATCGCCGCCGACCAGCACGGAGCCGCGGGGTGCGTTGCACTGGTTCACGAGCGTGGCGTCGTCGCCGAAGCTGTCTACGTCGTCGTCGTCGTAGAAGGCGCCGTAGGTGCTTACGTCCACGCTAGTGTCGTTGTCGTCGGAGTACCCGTTGCAGTTCTCGTCGGTGTCCAGCGAGTCGCACACCTCGGGCGCGCCGGGGTTCACGTCGGCGCGGGTGTCGTCGCAGTCCGTGGTGTCCGCCACGTACCCGGGGGGCGCCGCGCAGGCCGCACTCACTGCGTTGATGTCGCCGTAGCTGTCGCCGTCGGTGTCGGCGTAAAAGGGCAGTACGTCGAAGGAGCTGACGGGGTCGGCCTCTCCATCGCAGTCGTCGTCGATGCCGTTGCAGATTTCGGTGTCTTCGGGCGAAACGTCGGGGTTCAGGTCGTCGCAGTCTTCGCAGAGGGCCCAGCCGTCGGCGTCGTCGTCGGCCCACGCGGTGGTGCCGTCGCAGTTGTAGTCGATGTCCTCGGTGCAGGGCTCGTCGGCACTCGGGTGGAAGTCCGCGTTGGCGTCGTCGCAGTCGCCCGCGACCAGCACCAAGCCCACCGGGGGCTCGCAGAACGAGAGCGCGGTGGTTTCGTCACCGAAGCCGTCCTGATCGACGTCGCTGTAGTAGACGGTCGAGACGCCCTCATCCACGGCGCCGTCGCAGTTGTTGTCGCGCCCGTCGCACACTTCGATGCCCGCGGGGTTCACGGCCACGTCTTCATCGTCGCAGTCGCCGTCGGCCACGGCGTACCCGTCGCCGTCCGCGTCGGTCACGATGTCGCCGCTGTCGTCCAGGTTGTTCGTGGAGGAGGTGTCTTCCTTGCCGGTTTCGCCGCTTTCGGTGCAGGCGAGGGTGAGGAGGAAGGACAGCCCAAGCAGTTCGCGCGACATGGTGGCTCCAGAGCGCGTGGAGCGTAGCACGGAAGTTCGCACATTCGGGACTCGGCGCGTGTGCCGCGATCACTTAGCCTTTGCTGTGCCTGTCGAGTCTTGGTTTGCGCTCCCGGTGTTCTACGAGCAGGTGCCGGAGTCCGCCGCCGTGATCGCCGACGCGCTGCCTCACCTTTTTCGAGTGAGCGCCGGAAAAACAAAGTTTCAGCCTCTCGTTACCGGAAACGCCTACTCTGGGAGCAACGCGCCCGACCTGTCGCAGTACCTGTTCAAGGTGCCCGAGCTGCGCTCGTTGTTCGAAATGATCAACGTTCGGGCCAACGAGTTCGCCCTCGCCCTCGGCATCGACCTGGAACGGGAGCACATCTACATGGGGCGCAGCTGGGTGAACATCCTCGAGCGAGGCGGGAAGGTCGAGGCGCACAACCACGTCGCTTCCACGTTCTCCGGCGTTTTCTACCTCCAGGTGCCGGAGCCGGGCGGCGCGTTGCGCTTCACCGACCCCAAGCAGCCCCTGCGGCGCGACCCTCACCTCGCGGGCCCGCCCACCCCCTTCTCGGTGGGCCATGTCGACTACCCCGCCCGCGACGGTCTCCTGCTCCTTTTCCCGGGCTACGCGATGCACGGCATGCTCGACGCCAACCCCAGCGACACGCCTCGGGTGAGCCTGTCCTTCGACTACTTCAGCGTGAGCCTGAACGGCCAGTCGCCGCCTCCCCCGCCGCGGAAGCTCGTCGACAAGCTCTGGAAGCAGTTGGAGGGCGACGAGAAGGGGTAGGGGTCCCTTGCTACCCGCCCGTTTCCAAGCTGCGCAGGTAGGTGGCCACGTCATCGTAGAGCCCCGACTGGTTGGCGTAGGCCACGTAGCGCCGCGCCGCTTCGAGCCATTCGGCGGTTGTCGGCTTCACCCGGTCGAGCGAGGCGAGCACGTCGCTCTGGGTGATGGGGCGCATCTTTCCGGTGCGGAGCGCCTCGGTGAGCGCTCGTTCACTCGCCACTTCGACGAGGTGGTGCAGGTCGGCGCCCGAGTACCGCAGACAGCGGCGCGCGATCGCCGCGAGGTCGAGCGTTTCGGTCGGCCGCTCCCGCATCGCCAGCCGGAGCACGCTCTCCCGCGCCGCAACGTCGGGTGGGGGCACGAATACGACCCGATCGAAGCGCCCCGGACGGCGGAGGGCGGGGTCTACATCCCACGGGGCGTTGGTGGCCCCGATCACGAGCACGGCTTCATTGTTCGCGCCGGCGCCGTCGAGCTCCGCGAGCAGTTGGTTCACGAGCCGGCGCCCGGGGCCGTGGCGCAGCTGGTGTCGCGCCCCCCCGATCGCCTCGATCTCGTCGAAGAACACGATGCTGGGAGCCGCAGCCCGCGCCGCTTCGAAGATCGCGTGCAGCCGCTTCTCCGACTCGCCCAACCACATGTCGAGCACGGCCTGAATCTCCACGACGAAGAAGTTGGCGCCGCACTCCCCCGCCGCCGCCCGCGCGAGGTGGGTCTTGCCGCATCCCGGCGGACCGTAGAGCAGCACGCCCCCACCGACCTTCTTGCCGTACGCTCGAAACAGGTCGGGGCGTTGGAGTGGGTACACGATGTCCATCCGGAGCCTTTCCTTCAGGCCCTCCAGTCCGCCGACGTCTTCAAAGGTGATCGTTGGGCGCATGGAAGGAGGACGGCCCGCCTCCGGGGGGGCCGGCCGCTGGGCCGGAGCGGGGGCCCGGGACGGCGAGGGGGGCACCGCGCCCGCGCCCGCCGCTGGCGGCCCCGGCTCGCGCATGGCTCGGTCGAGCTCAAGGTCGTGCAGCGCCGGCTCCGCCGCCTTCAGGAGTGCGTAGCAGTCGCGCGCCTCGGCGAGCCGGCCGGCGCGGGCGGCCGCGAGCGCGAGAGAGCGAACGTCGTCGCCGTTGAGCTGGGCGCGGATCGGGAACCAGGCCTCCACGAGGCCCACGTCGTCGCCAAGTGCGGCGGCGGCGGCACCGAGCACCTCGCGGGCATCGCTGCGTTCGGGATCGTGCGTCACTGCGGCGCGGGCTTCCACCAGGGCCTCGTCGGCCCGGCCGGCTTCCAGCAGCGTTCGTGCGAGGTGAACCCGCAGCGGCACGTTGGTGGGCGAGTGCGCGAGCGCCTCGCGGAGGGCCAGCACGGCGTTGCTCATCGGGACTCCCGGTCGATCCACAGACGAAGCCCCGGGCCCACGAGTGCCAGCGCGAACAGGGGGATGGCCAGCCACGGGAACAGCAGCGACACGCTCATGCCGCACCCGGCGAGGCCGAGGCTCAGCCAGCTCGGCATGTCGGCGAGGCGAAGCCGCCAGTTGGGCGGGGGCGGCGGTTCCAGCTGCCGATCGAGCTTCAGGTCGTGGAGGGAGGGGTCGATGGCGCGGGCGTCGTTCCAGGAGGAGAGCCCCCCTACGCGGTCGCCCCGCTCGGCGAGGGCGCGGGCCAGCCCGTGGTGCGCCTCGGAGGCCTGGGGGTCGGCCCGCAGCGCATCGCGGAAGGCCGTCTCGGCCTGGTCTGCGCGCCCCTGTCGGAGCAGGAGAAAGCCGTACACCACATGCGAGTCGGCGTCGTTCGGAGCAAGCCCCCGCGCTGCGGCAAGCTCGCGCTCGGCCTCCTCATCGAACCCCAGCGACTCCGCGAGGAAGCCGGCAAGCGCGTGGTAGGCGGAGATTTCCGGACGTGCGCTGGTGGCTTCGCGAGCGAAGGCGAGCGCCTCGCGGTGGCGTTTCTGCCCCATGAGCGTGGTGGCAAGGTCTGCGAGCAGCCCGGCATCGCCGGGCGTGAGCGAAAGGGCCTCGCGAAAGCTGCTCTCGGCGTCGAACATCCGGCCGGCCGCGCGCAGGGCGCGGCCACGCAGGCGCAGGAATTCGGGGGTGGGCTCTTCGCGCTCGGGGAGGGAGTCGGCGAGGGTCACGGCGTCGTCGGCGCGGCCTAGGTGCAACAGGGCTTCGATCTTGCGGGCTTCGGGCGTCATCGGGTGGGTGGGCCTCCAAAGGCGCTGACACGCCGGCGGCGCGCCGGGTTCCCGGATTGTAGACGTGGCTGAAGCGGTGACAGGCAAAGAATGGGTGTGCGAAAGGGGGGGGGGCTTTGGGTCGTTCAGTCCGCCTCACCGACGGCCGCGAGGGCCCGGCGGAGCAGCGCCGCATCTGCCCTGAAGCCCACGGCGATCAGGCGGTCGAGTATCGGGGCGAGCAGGCCGGACAGCACCCCGCGCTGCCTCGCTTCCACCACAACCCCCAGCGTTCCGATGATTTCGACTACGTGCGCGGCGGCCGCCTCGCGCCCCCGTCGGTCGTCGATGCGAAGCCACGTGAGGGCTCGGAGCGCCTCCACTCCGGGCGCGTCCGGCCTAAAGACCACCAGTTCGCTCCACCCGTGTGCGGAACGAGAACGTCGCCGTACAGGCGCCCAAGCAGTTCCAAGATGCCGCACCGCGACATGTAGAGCAGCGGAGAAGTGTCGGAAACGACGATCAGGGGTGCGCCCTCGCCAGCGGCTACGACGCCCGGCGCCGGGCGATGCTGGCCAGCTCGCGCTCGAAATCGGCAAGGTCGTAGTTCGCCGTAGCGATGCCGCGGCTCGCCGCGAAGTCGAGGAACCCGATACGAGTCAACTCCAACGCCTCGGCGGCCTGGCCGCTCGACAGGTCGCCGCGGCGGAACCCGTCCAGCACCGCGAGCAAGCGCAGGTCTGCTGCGACCGCCTCCACGGTCCGACCTGCCGCGCACGCGGCAGGCAACTGCAAGGTGACAGTGACGGTGGGGGTCATCGTTTGGATAAGTGTAGCGCCGAAAAGGGCTGGTGGCGCCCGTGCCATCGCGCGGCGGGGGCGATCCACCCGAGCGCTACTGGTCACCCGCCGGATCCTCTACTTCGCCGACGCAGAAGCTACGGGCGTACCCCGCGAGTTTGGCCTTCGCATTTGTGACGAAGAGATAGCCCCGCGGGCGGCCGTGATCACGAGGCCCACGATCCCCAATCGGGAGGCGGAGTTCACCGTGGCACTTGCGCGCTGAGTGGTCCGCGGGCACTGGCGATTGACTTCTTCGACATTCGGTGCCGCATAAGGTCGATTGCTCGGAGTTGCAAAGGCGGCGGGAGCCCCCCCTCTACCCGCCGACCACCGCCACGCCGCCGATGTACACCCGCTCCGCAAGGTGGCCCCCCATGTACTGCACCAACACGCGGGGGTCGGCCACTTCTCCCGGCGGGGGGCGGAACAGCGCCACGTCGGCCACCGCTCCCGGCCGCAGGTGCCCCCGATCGGCGAGCCCGAGCGCCCGCGCCGCGTTCTCCGTGATGCCGGCCAGCGCCTCTTCGGGGGAGAGCCCCATCGTGAGGCAGGCGAGCGTGGCGGCCGTCCACAGGTCGTCGAGAGGGGAGCTACCGGGATTGAGGTCGGTGCCCACCGCGAGGCGAACGCCGGCTTCGCGTAGGCGCGCCACGGGCGGCACGACGTCGCGGAGGTAGAGCATCGCGCCGGGAAGGAGCACGGCCACGCTGCCGTGGGCGGCCATCGCGGCGATGCCGGCATCGTCGATGCGTTCGAGGTGGTCGCAGGAGATGGCGCCGAGCGCCGCCGCCAACGCGGCCACGCCGGTGAACTCCACCTGCTCGGCGTGCGCCTTCACGGCGAGGCCCGCTGCACGCCCCGCCCGCAGGATGCGGTCCGCTTCGGCGAGCGTGAAGGCGCCGCGGTCGCAGTACACGTCGATCGCCGTGGCGAGCGGGGCACACGCGGCGAGCATGGGGCCGCACAGCTCGTCGAGGTAGGCGGCACGGTCGCGATCGGGGGGGACGGCATGGGCGCCCAAGAAGGTGGCTTCCACCCGCATGGGCCCCGAAGCCTCCTTTGCAACCCCCAACAGCCTCGCCTCGGCCTCGGTCGTGAGCCCGTAGCCGCTCTTGATCTCCACCGTGGTGACGCCGCGGCGAAGCATGGGGGCGAGCCGCGCGCGCGCCAGCCGGAGCAACTCGACTGCTGGGCAGCCACGGGTGCTCGCCACCGATGTGTGAATCCCGCCTCCGCCTTCGAGGATCGCGGCGTAGCTTTCGCCCCCTTGCCGTCGCACGAAGTCGCCGAGGCGGGTGCCCGCCCACACGGCATGGGTATGCGGGTCTACGAGGCCCGGCATCACGATCAGGCCGGTACAATCGATCCGAACGGCCCCATCGGGTGCGTGTCGGGCGGCCTTGGCGCCCGCCACCACCACGCGCCCGCCCGCCAGAACCACGTCGGTTCGGCCCACCACGTGGCTTCCCGTCCAGCCCGCCGAACAGCCGACCAGCACCACGGGCGGGTTTGTCCTTGCCGTCAAACGAGTTTCCGTGCTACGACGCTGCGTCGAATCGGAGTCAGTTCCATGCGCACCCTCCCCTCTATCGGGTTCCTCGTTCTTGCCGCCGCCTGCGATGGCGGGTCGTACTCGAACCAGCCAGCCGGTTTCGTAGATCCCGGCGCCGACACGGGCGACACGGAGTCCGACACCGACACCGACACCGACACCGATGCTGACACCGACACCGACACGGATACCGACACGGATACCGACACGGATACCGACACGGACACGGACACCGACACCGACGTGGACCTGTGCGAGAACAGCTGGTACGGCATCCACTACAGCGGCTACCACCGCGAGTACGACGTGGAGCTGCAGCTCCTCGACCTCGGTGGCGGCTCCGGCACCGGCTATCAGGAAGACTACGGCACGGGCTGGTCCGTCAGCGGAGACCCTGTGTGGGTCATGATCGACGCCGCCGAAGGCGGCGGCACGGGCTGGGACGGCGAGGAGTACGTCGCCTGCACCGACCGCAGCGGGGCCGAAGGCCTCTACATGGCCGAGTGGGACATGTCGATCCTCATGAACGGCAGCGCGCTGATGGCGCCCTACGCCGAGCTCTCGCCCCCGCGGAAAATCTTCCCGGCCGAGTACGAAGTCGGCGGCGCCGGTTCCTGGAGCTACAACGACACCGCCAACATCACCGATGCGAGCTTCGGCTCCTTCACCGCCGACAGCTCCGGAACCTACACCGACGACGGCTTCGAGGATGTGACCATCAAGGGCACCAAGTACACGGCCTACAAGATCACGAACACCTACACCGTGAACATCGACTCGCCGCTCGGCGCCCAGGTGGTGAACGGGCAGCAGGAGCTGTGGTACGTCAACGGAATCGGGCTCGTGCGCGAAGTGAACATCAGCACCGACGATGGCAGCACGATCGTGAGTCGTGACATCACCAGTTGGTCGGGCCTCACCCCCCTCTAAGGAGCCGGCATGCTGCTCTTGCTGGTGTCGCTCTTTCTTGGTCCGGCTTCGGCCGAAAGCCATGTGCCTACGTTCGTCACGAACCCGGCGTACTCCAAGGCTCCGTTCGCGGGGCTGGAGCGTGTGTACGTCGACCCCGTCACCACCGCAGCTCAGGTGCGCCCCAAGGCGGAACGCCCCGCTGGAGAAGCGGTGAAAGATGCAGCGGTCGCCGGCGCCGTACGCTTCACCAACCCGCTCATGCAGTGGGGGGAGCTGTCGGTGAACGGCACCAAGATCGGCACGATCGGCCCCTTCGCCACCTGCACCCTCGAGGGCTTCGCGGCCGGTTGGTACGCCGTCGATGTGGGGGTCACCACCGGCCTCGTGCGCCACTTCGCCGTCGAAGTGAAGTAGCGCTCCGCTACACCACGGTTCCGTCGGGCAGCGTGGCGTCCTTGGGCACGATCACGATGCCATCGCGCACCGCCCATCCGTCGCCGTCGGCGTCGGGTCGGCCTACGGCGCCCCTCAGCACGCAGTTGGCACCGACTCGTGCGTTCTTGTCGATGATGGCTCGCTCCACGATCGACCCGGGGCCGATTCCGATCGGGAGGATGCCGCGGGTGAGGTTCTCCGCCCGCGTTTCGTCGTCCTCGTAGTAGTCGGCCCCCAACATCACCACGTCCTTGAGCGTGGCCCCCCGCTGAACCCGGCTTCGAATACCGATCACGGTGTTCTCCACGGTGGCGCCGAACAGGAGGCAGCCATCACTCACGATGCTCCGCGACACTCGGGCGTCGAGAAACTTCGTGGCCGGCAGGAAGCGCTGGCGGGTGTAGATGGGCGCGCCCGGCATGTGAAAGCGGAAGGGCGGGTTCTCCGCGGTGAGCGCGAGGTTGGCCTCGAAGAAACTCGCGATCGTGCCGATGTCGCGCCAGTAGCCGGTGAAGTGGTGGGCCATCACCTTTCGCTCGGCCACCATGCGCGGCAGGATGTCCTTGCCGAAGTCGAGGTTCAAAGGGTCTGCGAGTGCGTCTCGGAGGGCGTCGAGGCGGAAGAGGTACACCCCCATGTTCACGAGGTAGTCGTCGTGACCGAGCCCCCAGTTGGCGCGGAGGGCGGCGGGCGGAAGAACATCGCGGATGTCTTCAGTGGCGCTCGGCTTCTCGCGGAAGGTGCGGATCTGGCCTTCGGCGTCGGCGTAGAGCACTCCGAGTCCGGTCACCTCAGACCGCGGCACCTTGATCACGGACACGGTGGCGTCGGCCTGAGTGTCGATGTGCCGCTCGTAGATCTCGCGGTAGTCCATGCGGTACATGTGATCGCCGCTGAGGATGAGCACGTGCTCTACCTTGGAGGCTGCGAGCCGCCGGAACTGTTTGCGGACGGCGTCGGCCGTGCCCTGGAACCAGTCGGTGTGGTCGTCGGTCTGCTCGGCCGCCAAGACGTCCACGCCGCCCTGGCCGAACATGTCGAAGCGATAGGTCTGCGCGATGTGGGCGTTGAGGCTCGCGCTGTTGAACTGCGTGAGCACGGCGATGTGCCGGAACCCCGAGTTGATGGCATTGGAAAGGGTGATGTCGATCAGCCGGTACTTCCCACCGAGCGGCACCGCGGGCTTGGCGCGGTGTCGGGTGAGGGGCGCGAGTCGACTTCCCCTGCCGCCCCCGAGGATCATCGTGTACACGCGCATCATGCGGAACCTCGCGGCGCCATCGTAGCGCGTTGGCCTGCCCCGTGCGTTCGGAGCGGCGTGGACCGGCTACGCTCGGCGGGTGCTGGTTCCCCTGCTGATCCTGACCGCCTGCGAAAACGAGAGCAGCGGCGCCACCTACCCGGCCGCCGCGCTCTATCGGGTAGACGGCGTGGGGCTTGTAGACGGCGAGTACGATCCGAGATCGGGCGAACTGTTGGTGGACGGCAGCCCGGAGCAGGGCCACGAATGGCCGCTGGTGATCGAAGGAGGCAACCTCTGGGTGGGCGTTCCCGAACGCGGCGAGGTGTGGCGGTGGACGAGCGGGTCGGGCAGTCCCACAACCGTCGCCACGGGCCAGCCCTCCGAGGCCTTCGGTGCCGCCCTCGCGGTGGCGAACGAGGAGCCGATCGTGGGCGCGCCGGCCGCGGGTGGGGGCGACGACGCGGCGGGAGCGGGTGCGGTGCTCCTCGGACTGGGCGACGTGCGCCGGGTGGTCGGATCGCGGCCGCAACTCGGGTTGGGGAGCGTGGTGGCGGCGTGTGGCGACCTCGATGGGGACGGCCAGGCCGACGCGGCGATGAGCGCCCCCTTGACGGGCGCGTTGGCCGGCGCCGTGTACACCGTTCCGGTGAGCAGTCCGTCGGTCGTGTCGGCAGACCTCACCCCGGTGGGCTCGCCGGCCGCTCGCAGCGCCTTCGGCGCCGCCTTGGCCTGCTCCGCCGACCTCCTCGGCGACAGCGCTCCCGACCTGTTGGTCGGCGCCCGCTACGCGGTGGGCGCCGGCGGCGCCGACGGGGAGGGGGCCGTGACCGTTTGGGATGCCGCCGCTCGGGCGGCCGGGGCTCCGGCCGCCACGCTGTTTGCGCACGAGGCCGACGACGACGACGCGGGCGAGCCCGGGGCCTTCGGGAGCGCACTCGTTACCTGTCAGCTGCGGCCGACGGGCCGCCCCGCCATCGTGGTGGGCGCCCCCACGGCGCGAGAGGGCGCCGGCGTGGTGTCCATCTTCTTTCCCGGCGAAGAGCTTGCGACGGGGAACCTCCCCACCATCCTGCTCGTGGGCGAGGCCGACGAGGGGCGCTTCGGCGCGGCGCTTGGCTGCGCGGATCGGGACGGCGACGGCTCGGACGAGCTCTTCGTCGGCGCGCCCGGCGAGAACGCCCCGGACGGCACGCCGGAGGCGGGCGCCCTCTACGCCTTCACCGGACTGGGCGCATCCTCCGGCGCCTTTGGGGCCAGTGCGGCGGGACTCCGGTTTTTCGCCGACCGTGGGTACCTGCGCACCGGCGAACGATTCGCGGTGGGTGACCTCGACGGCGACGCCCTCGCCGAGGTGGTGTTGCTCGTGCGGCAGCGTTAGCCGGCGCACCTCCTGAGGGGTTTCGTGCACGAGCTGCTGCAACTGAGCATCGACGCGGCACGGGAGGCCGGCGCTGCGGTGCGCGGGTACTTCAATGACCACTACACGGTGCGCGAGAAGGGCGAGGACAATCCCCTCACCGACGCCGACCTTGCCAGCAACACCATCCTCGAAGCCCGCTTGCGCGACCGGTTCCCGGACTACGGCTGGCTCTCAGAAGAGTCGGTCGACGACCCGATTCGCCTCGGCCGCGACTGGGCCTGGATCGTCGACCCTCTAGACGGCACCAAGGAGTTCACGCTCGGAATCCCCGAGTTCGTGGTGTCGATCGGGCTGGTGTACCGCGGGGAGGCGCGCCTCGGGGTGCTGTACAACCCCATCAAGGACGAGCTCTTCGCGGGGTTTGTGGGCGGCGGGGCCACCTTCAACGGGGCCCCGTGTTGGGTGAGCGCCCACCCCGAACTGCAGGGCGCCCGCGTGGTGTGCTCAAGAACGGAGATGAAGAAGGGGATGTTCGACCGGTTCGTCGGGCAGCTCACGCCGGTGCCGGTGGGGTCGGTGGCCTACAAGTTTGGGCTGGTTGCGGCCGGCCAGGCCGAGGCCACCTTCACTCCCCAGCCGCGGAACGAGTGGGACATCTGTGGGGGGGTGGCGGTGGTGACGGCGGCGGGCGGTCGCTGCACCAACGGCGCCGGGCAGCCCTACACCTTCAACCGTCGCGACCCCCTCCACATTGGCGTCTGCGCCACCAACGGGCACATCCACGACGCGGTGCTCGGAATCTTGCAGGGGTAACGAATGTCTCGCCCGATGCAGGTGGTCTTCTTGACCGTCGTTCTCGATCTGCTCGGCTTCGGGCTCGTGATCCCGCTCATGCCGTTCTACGCCGAGACCTTCGCGGCTACGCCCTTTCAGATCACGTTGATCGCCAGCGTGTACTCCTTGGCGCAATTCGTTTTTGCCCCGCTTTGGGGCCAAGCCAGCGACCGTTGGGGGCGTCGCCCCACGCTGGTGCTGTCGGTGTTCATGACGGGCGTGATGTTGGCGGGTTTTGCGTCAGCCACGGCGTTGTGGATGCTGTTTCTCTTCCGGGCGCTGCACGGTGTGTTCACCGCCAACATCGCCATCGCCCAGGCGTGCATGGCCGACCTCACGACGCCCGAAACCCGCGCCCGCGGGATGGGCCTGATCGGGGCCGCGTTCGGCATCGGCTTTACGATCGGTCCGGCGCTCGGGGGAGGGCTCTCGGAGTTCGGGATCTCGGTCCCCATCTGGGTTGCGGCCGGCCTCTCCTTTCTGAACTTCCTTCTGGCTTGGCGGTACCTGCCCGAAACTCGCCGCCCCGGTTCGGCGAGCACCCGGCGGTCCATCGACCCGATCGCGCTGTTGCGTGCGGTGCGCCACCCGGCCGTCGGCCTGTGCATCCTGCTCACCTTTCTCTACGTCTTCGCGTTCGCGGCGATGGAGAGCACGTTCACGCTGTTCGCCATGCATGAACATGGGCTCGGCGCCATGGAGATCGGGCTCATGGTGGGCGTGGTGGGCGTGGTGGGCGCGGTGGTGCAGGGCGGACTGGTGCATCGTCTCGTGAAACGTTTCGGCGAGCCCGCGCTCCTGCCGCCCGCTCTGCTTCTCGTCGCCATCGGTGTGGCGTCGTTGCCCTTGGCCCCCATCGTAGCGCCGATGCTGGGCGTTTTCGTGGTCATGGCCATAGGTCAGGGACTGGCCTCGCCCTCGTTGCAGAGCCTCGTGAGCCGAGGCGTCGGCGAGGATGAGCAGGGCGAGATCCTCGGCAGCAACCAGTCGATGGGTGCCCTGGCTCGCGTGGTGGGGCCGGCGAGCGGAGGGTGGCTCTACGAGAATGTCGCCCCGAGCGTGCCGTTCTTGGCGGCCGGGGCCGTCTTGTGTGTGGCAGCGCTGGTGAGCATTCCGGCAGGGCGTGCGGCCGTTGCGGGACGAGTCGGGTAGCCGGCGCCCTAGTCCCGCCGGCGCAAGCCCACCCCGATCGCCCCCAACACCGCCGCAAGCAGTCCCGGGTACCCCGATCGCCCGGCGCATCCGCAGTCGTCGGGTAGAGCTTCGTCGGGCGAGTTGGGGGGCGGCCGACTGCTGAACTCGATCTCCACCGTTGCGGTGGAGTCGGTGCCATCGATGAAGTGGGCGCCGGGGTGGACGGTGAGCACGAAGTCGGTGTCGGCGGGCCAATCCGCTTCCGGCGCGAGGTGCACCACGTGCGAGCCGGCGCCGTAGAACACCCACGGCGCCTGCAACGGGTACGCGGTGCCTTCGGTGTCCACGACCTCGAACAGATCGGGCACCAGCACCTCCGGCACCAACCCGCGGGAGAACACCACCGTGAGCCGCGACTCCACCGAGGTGTGGTCGGTGGGGAGCCCGTAGCCGCCGTCCTGGGGGAAGCTGAACAGGATGGGCTCCACGCTGCTCGATTCGCCGTTGAGGAGCGCCCAGCGGCTCTGCCAGTATCTGGCCACCACCGCGGCTTCCCATTCGGGGGCACCGGGAGTCTCGCGCCCCATCATGTGCGTGGCAGCCCAAGGGTACGCGTCGACGTACTCGGCGACCTTGACCGGGTCCTTCCCCGCCTCGCGCACGTAGCTGATGGCGAGCGCGGTGAGGAGCTGTCCCGACTCTAGGGTGCTTGCGCTCACCTCCACGCCGGCGTCCGCCATCAGGGGCACGATCACGTCGGTGGGCACGACTGGATCGAGGGTCTCCTGGCCACCGGTGGCGGAGGCGAGGGCCACGTCGGTGGCTTCGTCCATGCTCATGCCTTCCCAGTCGCTCGCGGCGTCGAACTGGTAGGCCCGCTGCATGTAGAGGGAGTCGAACACCTGGTCGCCCATGCCGTGGCTGGACATGCCGAAGAGGAACGCGATGTGCTGCCGCGCCTCCAGGGAGCGGTAGTCGCCGGCGTAGGTGGCGGCGATCCAAGCGAGGTAGCGGTCCTGGAACGGCTCCCAGTGTGCCGTTTCGGCGTACGCCTCGCCGAGCGGGTAGCCGCCGTCGGGAAACTGGGTGCCGTTCTGGAGCCAGGGCCAAAGGGCGGGGTCGCCGAGGATGTCGGATAGCTCGCCCTCGGGCAGGTGCGGAATGGCCCATTCGCTGATGGTCACGTGGCTCGTGAGCCCGTTGGCATGGGCGAGCGCGACAAGGAGGATCACCGGGCCCCCGTCACAGCGGGCTGAGGGTTCGGCAACTCTCCACGATGGTGGGCAGCTCGGGTTCGAGCTCCGCAGAGGTCCACTCGCTGGCGCGAAGGACTTCCTCGTAGGTGGGGACGAGGTTCAGGGGGCTCAGCGTGCGTTCGAGCGCAAAGTAGTGATTCGCGTAGGCGAGGTTGCGCTGCACGTTCGGTCGCACCAACTGCTGCACGGGGAAGAACATCACGCTGCGGGCGCGCGGACGAAAACAATCGAGCGCGAGGTACCACGCGTTTCGTCGAGTGATCCGGCCGCGCCACACAGCATCGTAGGCCGGGCGGACGGGCAGGTTGTTCACCAGGCCACCCTCCACCAGCCGGGTGATTCCGTAACGGGCGTAGAGCCCGTCGAGCATCGACTTCATCCGGCGGTCGTCGCGCACCACGTCGTAGTGGATGAGCCCGGGAATCGACGAGGAAAAGCCGGCGGCATCGAGGATGTCGGCGTCCTCGGTGGCCTCGTCGCCCCCAAACACCACCTCGCGGAGGGCGTCGGGGGTGGAGAGCAGCTCGCGGAGGATGGTCGCCACCTGCGACACCTTCTGCGCGAGGCTGGGCCGAAGGCGAAACTCGGGGCCCACGGCGTCGTCGAGGAAGTGTTCGTAGTAGTCAAGGTCGTGCTTCAGGGCGTCGACGCCGAGCCCCGTGGCCACCACGAGCAGGGGCACTTCGAGGTCGCGGAAGGTGAGCGGCGCGCCTTCGGGGGTGTGGAACAAGGAGCCGATCGCGGCGCGCAGGTAGAGGCGCAGCGTGGCTGGAAGGCCGTAGGTGCTCTCTTGGTCGAGGATGCGGAACACCCCCTGCCACGTGAGCCGTTGGGCCGCGTGGTACATGGGCGCCGAATCAAACACCTTGCGCCGGGCCCGGAAGAGCGCGATCAGCGCGCCCATCGAGGTGCCGGAGATCAGCGCCGGCTGCAAGTCGGCGCGGTGGAGTGACTGCCAGGCGCCCGCGTAGCCGTAGCCGGCACCCCCGCCCCCGCCACAGCTCACCACCAGCGGGCGCTCGCACACCTCCGCATCCAGACTCGCCGCGTCAAGGTCGAAGTGTTCCACCACCCGCCGCCGCCGGTCCCTTGTCTGCTCCACCAGCTCGGGCAGGTGCTGGGCCGCACGCACCAGACCCCCGTCGTCGCCGGTCAGCCACGGCGAGAGGGCGGCGTTCACACCCCAGGCGTGCGCGGCGAGGGCCTCGGCTACGTCGACATCCACGCCGTTGCGGTTGCGCACGAGCTGGAGCTTGGCGAAGGAGAGCACGTAGCGGAGCGCGTTCTGGCGAGCGGGGTGGAGCTCGTCGGGCCGGGCGAGAATGCGCCGCACCACCGCTGCCTCCATCTCTTCGAAGGGCACGCGGTGCTGGTGGAAGCGCTCAACGTCCATGGGTGGCCGGTTCTAACCGAGCGGCAGGCACCGGCGGCGTCAGCGTTCGGTCAGGGGGTCTAACGGTCGGGGCAGAGGTCTTCGCCCCAGCGGTCCTGGTTGTTGTCTTCGATGCATTCCGCGAGGCTGCTCGTGCCGGAATTGCCGCCGTCCACCCGGCCCACGAGCTTGGTGATCTCGCCCGCCCCAGACTCGACCGTGTACTCAAATGCTTCCAGCGCCCGCCCGGCGGGGATGGTGTCGGTCACCACCGTGCTGCCGATGACCGCCTCGGAGCCATCGTCGTAGGTGGCGACCAGCTCCACCAGCACGTCCTGCGTCACATCCTCGTATCCGTGGTTCATCACGCTCACCCACGCCACGAGCCGGTCAGTCTCGCACTCGTCGCGGCACACGTCCTCAATGATCGCGGCGAGGTCGGGCAGCGTATAGCCGCCGAGCCCGGCGTAGATGTCCCCGGAGCGGAAGTTGTTGTACGTCTCGAGGTTGCGGGCGGGGGTCGCCGGGATGCTGCCGTCGTCGTTCACGTTGGTGATGGTGTAGGCGTGCTGGTTCCACACGCGGCGGGCGCTGCGCCAGGAGTCGGCCGCGTCGCCAAATACGGTGAAGCCGCTGTAGGCACCCGTGTTCGCCACGATGATCTCGGCGTGGCCGTCGGCGTCGACGTCGGCGATGGCGGGGTATTCCAGCCACGTGGCATTGCTGTGCTCGCGGGACTCGAGTTTCACGGCGCCGTCGGGGCCGGCGAAAACCCACAGGCGGGTTTCGTCGGCGTACACGGCCTCGGCCACGCCATCGCCTTCGAAGTCGAAGACGCTGCTACCGGTGTTTCCGCTCGAAGCGTCTTGGGTGACGGCTTGCCAGATCACCCGGCAGTTCTCGTCGAACACGGAGTAGCGGCTGCCGGCGGCGGCTGCGAATTCCGCGTCGCCATCGCCGTCGAAGTCGGCCACGGTCGGCGGCCCTCCGTAGTACGCGCTGTCCGCTCCGGGAATGGCGGCCGAGCAGAGCACGGTGCCGTCGTCGTCTTGGAGCCGGATGCGCCCGCCTACGGTCACCACGATCTCGCCCTTGTCGTCACCATCGAAGTTGCCCACCGCGGGGTAGCCGTCGCTCTGGCCGTTCGTCCAGATCGCGGTTCCATTACGCTTGTAGAGCGCGTTGCCGACCACCACCTCCTGCACCCCGTCGTTGTCGATGTCGTAGGCGAACGACGTGGTGCCCACGTTGTTGCCCTCCACGTTGGCGATGCCGGCGCGGCCGACACCGAGGGTGGCGCCCGTGTTCGAAACGATGGCGGAACCGCAGATCACCTCGGGTTCGCCGTCGCCGTTGAGGTCGGCGATCGCGGGATTGTCGCTGGTGCCGTACATTGCGCTGCTCAGATTGGCGCTCACCCACATCCGGGTGCCGTTGCGGTCGTAGGCCACAAGTGTGCGGCTGTTGGTCGGAGCCACGATGTCGGTCCACCCGTCGTTGTCGATGTCGCCGAGGGCCACCCCGCCCTGACCCTGCACGCCGCTGTTCCGGATGTTCAAGATCTCGGTGCCCGAGCCGTCGCCACTCACCACCCGGATCACGTCTTCGCTGCCGTAGGTCACGACCACCACGTCGGGGATGTCGTTCTCGTCGGCGTCGCCGTCGCCGTCGTCGTCGTTGAACGAGCCCACGGCGGGCATCATCATCACCTGGCTGGAGCCCGACTGAACGCTCCACGTGGCTTTCGTCCATTCTACAATCGGGGTGAAGCTGCCGACCGGCAACCCCTCCACCTCGCACTCGTCGGTCTGCGTGACGTCGCGGCCTTCAATGGTTCGCTCCTCGCACACGCGGGGGTCGGTGTCTTCTTCGTAGTCGTCTTCGCTCTCGTTCTCCGAGTTGGGGTCGAAGCCGGTTTCGCCCTCCTCGTCGCCGCTGCCCGGCTTGCCGGCCTCCAAGTTGTAGTCGGAACAGGCCACCAGCAGGAGCAGGGCAGGACAGATTCGCATGCAGGTCCGCGGAGGTGCGAACAGTAGCGCAGGAGCGGTCCGGGCGCAGCAACCGTCGTGAGGTATGCTGTGCGCGGTTCGTCATGCTCTCCTCCCTCCTCCTCCTCGTGCTCGCCTGCGACCCGTTGTCGGAGCCCGGCGTGCAGTCGCCAGGTCTGGACGCTGCCGTGGGCGCAGTCGCCCCGAAGGACACCGGCGAACCTCGGGAGACGGGGAACCCCCCAGACACGGGGACGAGTTCGACGGAGACGGACGAGACGGGGGAGTCGGGCGGAGGGACCGACACGGGGACGAGCTCGACGGAGACGGCGGAGACGGGAGCCGGGACCGACACGGGGACGAGCTCGACGGAGACGGGCGAGACGGGGGCCGGGAACGACACCGGGACGAGTGCGACGGAGACGGGGGAGACGGGGGCCGGGACCGACACCGGGACGAGTGCGACGGAGACGGCGGAGACGGGCGGCGGGACCGACACGGGGACGAGTTCGACGGGCGAGACGGGGGAGACGGGCGGCGGGACCGACACGGGGACGAGTTCGACTGGCGAGACGGGGGAGACGGGAGCCGGGAACGACACCGGGACGAGTTCGACGGAGACGGGGGATACGGGGGGCGGCACCGACACCGGCACGAGCTCGACCGAGACGGCGGTTGGTGTGGAGACGGCCGACACGGCCGACACCGCCGACACCGGGAAGCCCGCCGACACCGGCAATGTCATCGTGCCCATCGACACCAGCGTAGCGTTCCGGGACACCGATACCAGCGTGTACACCCCCGCCGCGTGCGACAGCGGCGACACCGGCGGGGGCTGCGACGGCAAGATCCGGTTCGTTGCCCTCGGCGACGCCGGCACCGGCGACGCCCGCCAAACGGCGGTGGCCAAGGCCATCGAGGACGTGTGCGCGCTCGAGGGGTGCGACTTCGCGCTCTACCTAGGCGACAACATCTATGGCTCCGGTCCTACCGACGTGGCCGACGTACAATGGGACACGAAGTTCGAGATCCCCTACGCGGGGCTCGGGTTCCAGTTCTACGCGGTGCTCGGAAACCATGACTACGGCGGGTTCTACGACACCGCGACGGCCGCGGTGGAGGTGGCCTACACCGCCTACAGCACGAAGTGGTACATGCCCACCCGCTACTACAGCGAGGTCATCGGCGATCTCACCGTGATCGGGCTCGACAGTCAGGCGCTCCAATTGGGCTACGGGGCCGATCAGGACGCATGGATCGGCGGCGCGCTCGCCAGCGTTTCCACCACATGGAGCATCGTCACCGGCCACCACCCGTACATCTCGAACGGCCCGCACGGTGACGCCGGCGAGTACGACGGCCGCGCCGGCGACGGGGTGGCGTTCAAGGACTTCTTCGACAGCTACCTGTGCGGAAACGTCGACGTGTACCTCTCGGGTCACGACCACGCGCTCCAGTGGATGCAGACGCCAACGAGCTGCGACACCGTGTTCATCGTGGCAGGTGGAGGCGGCAACTCCAGCTACCCGTTGGTCGGCACGAACGCGGTAGACTTCGAAGACAGCACCAACGGTTTTCTGTGGGTGGAGCTCGACGGCCGCCAGTTCACGGGCGTTTTTTACGACGAGAGCGGTACCGAGCTGTACCGCGCCACGTTCACCAAGTAGGGGCGTGTTCCAGCTCCCGCCGCTCCCCGTTCCGCTGCTCGCACTGGCGGCCGCGGCGGTGGCGCTCGCCACTTCGCTGCGCGAGCCGTGGCTGGCGCTCCTCGGTGTCCCGGCGTTGCTCCTCGCTCCGGGCTGGTCGATTTCCCGGAGGCTGAACCGACGGTCGGACGGGAGCGCCGGCCTCCTCGCCGTGGTCGTCGATGCTGCGTGGCTCTCGGTGCCCGCCGCCGCCACCGGGTGGGCGGTGGCGCGCCTCACGGGCCTCGGCCCGTGGAGCGTGCTCACGGTCGCCGCGCTCGGGGCAGCGACCGGGGAGGTGTGGGCGCGCCGGCGGCCTGTGGCCAAGCTGGTGACGAGCGGGCGGGAGCGGCTGGCGCTCGCCGCGGGCGTGGTGCTGCTCGGCGCCTGGTTCGCGATGTCGGCGGGAACGATCGCCCGCCCGCTCGATCGGTACTGGTATGTGGCTGGCGTCGAGGAGGCCCTTCCGGAGGAGGCGCCAGCCCTCGCCGCGGGCGAGGGCTGGCGCGAAGTCACGCCGATCGGAGAGGCCGGGGGGCTCCTTCGCCTGCGTCCCAGTGCCTCGGCGGCGTGGTTGGAGCGCGGCGCGGGCGACGGGCGGGTGGCGCTGCTGCTCCACGCGCCGGTGGGCGCGTGGGTGGAGGGGCTCGGGGATCGTCGGCTTCTCGTGGAGGCGAGCCCGGTGGAGGACGTGGAGGAGGGCCCGGTGTGGCGCTACGAGGAGGTCGGGGTGGCCGGGCGGCTCGTGGAGCGGCCGGCCGCGTCGGTGGCGCTGCGGTTCTCCCACCCCGAAACATCCACGCTCTACATCGTCGCGAGTCGCGGTGCGCTCTGGACCCTCGACGGCATCGGGGAGCTGCGGCTCGCTCACTACTACCAGCTCCTCAACATGGTGGAGCAGCTCGTTTGGGCCGACAAGCGCTGGGTAACCGACGTGCAGCCCCCGCTCGGCACGTGGGTGCTCGGCCCCGCGCTGGCGCTCACCGAGGGCGGCCTGCCGACCGCGAACGTGCTGCTCCTGTACGTGCTTTCGCTGTCCACCGTGGCCATGACACGTTTCCTGAGCCGATTCGCGCCCGATGCCCCCGCCCTCGCGTGGGTTCTGCCTGCGGCTGGCGCCGTGGTGACGGGCAAGCTGCTGCTCGAGCCGGGCAGCGCGGGCATGCCCGATGCGCTCTACGCTCTCTCGATCGTGACTGGGCTGGCCGGACGGGGGGAAGCCTACACGCTCGTTGCCCAGCTGTTGCGGTACCCGGGGGCGGCGGTCGTGGCGGTGGGCGTGGTGTTGGCAGGCGAGGGGGCCCGAGCGCTGCGCGGAATGCTGCTGGTGGCGGTGGCGGCGGCGGCCTTCGGGATGGGCGGTGCGCTCACGGGTGCCCTCCCGGGCTGGCTCGCCACGGTGGGGTGGGAGAGCGGTCCGGAGCACTGGCACGGCGAATTCGACCCGGAAACGCTGTTGGGGCGGGCGCCCGGCTTCTACCTCTCCTGGCTCATCTACGCAGGATTTACACCGGTTCTAGCCCTGCTCGGTTGGTGTAGGGGTGTGCGGGTTGCGTTGGGCACCGCCCTGATCTACTCGCTGCTGTTGGCCACCATCGACCACGCACCCACCCACTATTTCTTGCCGCTGGTGCAGCTGGCGGTCTGCGCCTGCGCCTGCGCGTCCGCCCCATCGGCCAACCGGGCGGGCTTCGCCGCGACTCCGATGCGCGGCATCGTGGTTTCGGGGCTCGGGCTGGTGGGGTTATTGATATTTTGGCTCTTCGGAGAAATTCGCGGATAATAAAGGTTCGCCCGTCGGGTGGGGGCGGGGAATGCTACGGCGCACCCCCTTCGTCTGCAAAATGGGCGAAGTGTTCCACAAGGTTATCCACAGAGCGCGGGTCTGCCTAGAGCGTGTAGATGAACGGCAGGACCGGCGAAGCCTCGGCGAACAGAATGAAACCAACCATCAGCGCCAGAACGATGACGATGGGCGCCATCCACCACACCTTCTCATGAACGAGGAAGTGCGCGAACTCGGCGATGAGCCCTCGATTGGCCTGCGGAAGCTCGGTGTCGGACATGTCGACATCCTACCTCATCCGAATCACGCCGCGTAGGTCTTGCTCAGATGGAAGAGACACTGTTTCTTCCACCAACTCCAGTGGTGTTTGCTGTCGCGCCCCCAGATGTCGCGCTGGTGGGGGATTCCCTTTCGCTGCAGCTCGTCGCAGAGCGCGATGGTTTCTTCGATGCAGCCCTCCTCCCACTGGCCGGTGCCGCACACCATGGCGAGGTGGGTGCGGCGAGTGGCTTCGAGCGCCTCGCCGTGGAGCTGAGGCACGAAGGCGAGAGGGTTGTTGAAGTACACGCTCGGGCTCGTATGACCCGCGAGGAACTGGCCGATCTCGTAGCGCCCGCTCATGCACAGCGCGTAGTCGAAGACCTGGGGATGCTTGAGCGCGAACAGCGCGGCGTAGAGGCCCCCGAGAGAGCAGCCCACGGTGCCGATTCGGCTGTTGGGAAGGCCGCAGTCTCGACGGATGAACGGCACCATCGTTTGCAGGATGAACCGTTCGTAGCGCTCATGCGCGGCGATCTTCTCGGCCGGATTTCCCTCGCGGGTGAAGGCCTCGGCGACGTTTGACTCCGGACAGTAGAGCTTGATGCGTCCGGCCTGCAGCAGGGGCGCCAGCGCATCGATCATCCCCTCCTTCTGCCACTCGTGGGCGAACCCGGCGGCGCTCGGGAACGCCATCACCGGCGCGCCCCACCAGCCGTACCGCCACACATGCATTTCGCGCCCCATCGCTTCGCTGGGGAAACGTTCGTAGGTCCCTTCCATACGTTCAGGTCTCCGAGAGGTTCTGGCCGAGCTGCAGGCTCACCTGCCGCGGCTCGAAGTTGTCGGGGTCCCAGCAGCGGCGGCACCGGGCCTCGTACGCGTCGGTCTCGCCCACGAGAAATCGGGCGTCGCGGTTCACTACGCGCTGGCTGCGGTCGGCGGGGTTGCCGCACACCATGCAGATGGCGAGGTTCTTGGTGATGTACTCGGCCACCGCGAGGAGTTGGGGGATGGGCTCAAACGGGGCCCCCCGGTAGTCCATGTCCAGCCCGGCCACGATCACCCGTTTGCCGCTGTTCGCCAGCCGTTCCACCACGCCTACCAGATCGTTGTCCAAGAACTGCGCTTCGTCGATGCCTACCACTTGGGCATCGCCCACGTGGGGGGGGATGTCAGACGAGCGTTCGATCTGAAAGCTCCGTAGGCGGTGGCCGCTGTGGGAGCCCACGCTGTCGTCGCTGTACCGTTTGTCCATGCCCGGCTTGAACACCACCACCGATAGGCGAGCGAACTGCGCGCGTCGGATACGCCGGATCAGTTCCTCGGTCTTGCCCGAGAACATGCAGCCGGTGATCACCTCGATCCAACCGACGCCCACGGGCTGCAGAGAAGGTGTCATCCCAGGGGTACGACCTCGCCACCGCTAACGTACCAGCGCATCTCGCCGGGTGCCCCCCCTTCGCGCTGCGCGAACGTGGACACGCCCATGTCGTCAGGGGTGAGTTTCAGGTCGGACCACGGGTTGAGGAGCGCCCGTGCACCAATTTCGTGCGAGCGGGCAGGATCGCGGTCGAGGAGGAGCAATCCTGCAAAACGCCGGTAGAGGGGGTCGCGGAAGGCGCAGGGCCCTCCGGCCCCTCCGAAGGTGAAGCGCGACTCGCCGTTCTCTTGGGCGGTGAGTGAGGGGCGGCCGTAGAGGAAGTCGCGCAGATAGCCTTGGTTTATCCGCCATGGTTGGTCGCTCACGGCCGCCACCACGAGGGGGAGGGCGCGATCGGCGCCGGCGTTGTACCGGTCGAGCTCGGTCACCACCCTCGGCTCCAGCACCTCCATGGCTCGATGCGCCACGAAGGGGCCGAGCGCGAAGGAGAGGGCCGACCCGCTGCCGCGCACGCGCTCGCCGGTGAGGCAGAACTCGAGTGCCACGTTGTCGTCTTCATAGGCGGCGTAGCGGCCCTCCCAAGTGCCGCTGGCCACCTGTGCGAGCCAGAGCTCCAGCGAACGGCGCACCGGCTCGGGGTCGAGGTCGTGGGGGAGCCACCGTCGAATCAGGACCACAAAGCGGTGGCGCGAAGCCACCCGCGAGAGCGCTTCCACCAAACGCTGCCGCGTAAGGTCGTCGCCACCCGGCCTTGTCTGGTGAACGAAGGAGAGTACCGACAGGAAGAACGCCCTGCCGTCGGCGTGGGCCAGCTCGAGGCGTGGGCCAGCCCCTCGGAGCGCGCGCACCTCGAAGCCCTGGCGCGCCAGCATCGAGACGACCGCCACTTCGGCGAAGCCTTGGAAAAAGCGACAATTTTCCACGGAGTTGAGCAGATCGCGAGCACGGAGCGCCATCGGCTCCGGCATGCGCGCCACCATCGCCGCGAGCCAACCACGCACGTCGTTGCCATCGGGTGCACAGAGCTGTTTCAGGTAGCTGTGGTCGGCCCCGGGAAGGGTCTCGACCCCCGCGACCACTCGCTCCGACCAAAGCGGCATTAATCAAGGTCCCGGTTCAAGGCGGGCGGCGTCTAATCGAACGGGGCGAATTCGGCAAAACGAATCGACGGCGCGAGCTCAGAAAGCGTCGGCGTCGGCTGGATCCACGCCGCTCTCGTAGCCTTCGACGGCGTAGACCGTTCCTCCGCGGGTATCCACCTCCGCGGGACGCCAAGCGGTGGCGAGGACCAGCGGGGAAACCCAAGCGTAGCGCGGTACGTCCTCGCCGTTCCACCACTGTACGAGGGCTCTCGAGCCGCCGAGCGAAACGTTCTCTGGGTCTTCGAGGTTTGTCCGGTCCACGACGCTGAGCCGGAGCTCGCCCTCGCCGACGGGCGTGTACACGGAGATCACCTCCGGACCGGGGCCGCCCGTGGCGCTCCGGGTGAGCTCGGCCACCGTGGTGCTGCCTGCCCGATCGAGGTGCACGGGCTCGTCGGCCCACACGTGAAAGCGCTGCCGCGGGTTGGTTGCGTCTGCCTCGCGCTCGGGCGCCGTGAGGTGCAGGTCGAGGTCGAGGCCGCCGGCCCAGTAGAGGCTGGCGAGGAGATGGCCGGGCTCCTGCGTCGGCGCGATGGTGCCCACCGTGGGGTCGGAGAAGGGGGTGGTGACCACCGGGAACCGGGTTCCCGCCCAGCCATCCACGGGCGGAACGTAGATGGTGTACAGGCCCGGGGTAGGGACCTCCACGCTGAACGAGCCGTCGCCATCGGTGGTGAAGCTGGCCTCGGCCGGCGTGCCGATCGCGGCGTCCCAGCCGCGCTGCGCGGTGCCGGGAAGGCCCTCCACGGCGCGCCCGTCGGGGTCGACGATGCGGCCCCGGAGGCTGGTCCCGCCGTCTTCGGTGTCGAGGCGCACGACGGCAAGGGTGCGCGCCACGCTCTGCCAGTCCTGGCCGGGACCGGCGCGCAACGTGGCCTCCTCGGCGCTGAGCAGGTTCACCTCCCAGTTCGCCAGACCCTCCGCGAAGGACGATGCCGCGACGCGAGCCACGAGCACGTTGCCCTCGGCCTCCGAGCCGTAGACCGGCCAGGCCCATGCCCCGGCGTCGTCGCTCTTGGCGGTGCCGAGCACTTCGCCGCTGACGCCGACTAGCTCCACCGAGGCTCCTGCGACCGGCACGCCGTCGCCGTCGGCCACGCCGCCCTCCAGCACCACCACATAGCCGTCGAGGCCGGCGGGCACGCAGGCGGCAAGGGCGAGCGCGGTTAGCGGGATCGTCATCGGCTACGGCGCCTGTACAGTGCGGCGGCGAGCCACGCCAGCGCGGGGGGCGCTGCGTTGCCTCCCGCGCCGCACGCGCAGCTGGGGTCGGGCGCCTCCCCCGCCGCGAGCGCCCCCCAGCCCCACGCCGGATCCGCACCCGGCGAGCCGCCCTCGCTCGCGCGGCCGTGCGCCCACGAGCGGAAGCCCTCCGGCGAGCCCGCGCCGCCCTCAGCCTCGACCCAGAGCGCCGCGAGCGCAGCCGCGTGCGGCGTGGCCGCGCTCGACCCCTCGAAGGCCTCGGGACCCCAACTCACCGTGGAGACATCCGAAGGCGCCACCACATCGGGCTTGATGCGGCCATCGTCGGTGGGCCCCCGGCTGGAGTAGGCCGCGAGCTCGCCATCCTCAGGCAGCCACGCCCCCACGGTGAAGGCGCCCGCGGCGTCGCCGGGCAAGGACAGCGAGAGCCCGCCGGTGACGCTGACCGGCTCGATGCCGCCGGGGCTGTAGAGCCAGCCCGTGATCCGGGCGGGGTCGATGCCCGGAGCGGCGCGGATGAGTGCTACGACGGTCTCTTCGCAGCCGGACACATCGACCGCCTCGCGCGGCGGGTCGTCGCCGTCCTGAGGGGCGCTGCTGTTGCCACATTCGCTGCCGTCGCTGGCGTTCTGCACCACGAGGTCGAGGTCGAGGGCGGCGGCATCGAAGGGTTCGTCCCAGCGTAGCGAGGCCCGTGCGCGCCCGCCGGGGGCGCGCAGCAGGGTGGCGGCGTGGCCCGCAAGCAGCACTTGCCCGTTCCCCACTGCCCGCAGCTCCCCCGTCCGATACCTCAGGGCTTCGTTTCCCGCGGCCACCGTCACGATCACCCCGGCCTCGGCGAGCGCATCCACCGCCCGGCTTGGCCCGCTCGACCCGTCGGCGCTCCACACGTTGTCGAACCCGATGCTGGCGTTCACGACCTGCACGTCGGTGTCGAGGAGCGACAGGAGCACTTCGGTGAATTCCACGTCGGTGGCGAAGCTGTGCAGGCTCAGCGCCACGCCGGGCGCGGCGTCGGTGAGGACCTCGGCGACCGCAACGCCGTGGGCGCTCGTGTCGGGCGCCCCCCGCTCGAGGTCGGTGGTCACTTCGATAGGCAGCTCGCTACCGGTCAGCGCTGCGTACCCCTGAAATCCGACGTCCACGACCGCCACCCGCACCCCCTCGCCGGTCCAGCCCGCGTCGTTCCAGGCGGGGGTGCCTACGGTGGCGTGGCCTTCGCTGGTCGTCGAGGTGGGGCTGGCGAAGGCGGGCTCCCGAACGTGGCGCACACCCGCAAGAGCGGCGAGCCGTGCCAACTGGCCGACGGGGAGGCGGAGCTGCACGAGGCCGGGCACCGTCGCTTCGATCACCCCCTCCACGGCCCCGAGCGCGTGTGGATCGAAGCTGTCGTCCACTTCGATCACCACCTGCGCGCCGGTCGTGAATCGCGGCTGGCGGGAGACGAGGCGCGGGAGGTCGTGGGTGTCGCGAAACGCTTCGGCAAGCGCGCCGCTCAGTCGGCCCTCGGGGCCTTCGGTCGGCGCGGCGGCGGCGACCACGAAGGTGGCGAGGAGGAGGACCATCCGGGCGTTGAGGATAACGCCGGGGCGCTCACTTCCGCAGCAGCTCCAAGTCCAGTTCGATGGTCACGTCATTGCCCACGATGTAGCCGCCGCCTTCGAGCGCCGAGTTCCACGCCACCCCGAAGTGCATCCGGTTGATGGTTGCGGTGGCTCGCGTGCCGGTCTTGTGGTTGCCCCACGGGTCCTTTCGGTCGGCCGGCAGCGACTTCACCTTGAACGTCACCTCTTTGGTGACGCCCCGGATCGTCAGATTCCCCACGACGTCGAAGCCCTCGGAGGTGACGTTTTTTACGGAGCTGGAGGTGAACTTCATGTCCCCGAACTTCGCCGCGTCGAAGAAGTCGGACGAGCGCAGATGGGCGTCGCGCTTGGCGTCGCGGGTGTTCACGGAGGCGACGGCGACCGTGGCCGCCACCGCCGTGGCGCCGATGTTGGCGGGATCGTACTGCACGGTGCCGCTCACCGTGGCGAACTCACCGCGGACGGTGCTCACCATCATGTGAGAGACGCTGAAGCCCACGTGGGAGTGCGCGGCGTCGACCTCGTAGGTGGCCGCGAGGGCTGGAGAACTGCAGAAGGTCAGGCCGACGAGGCAGCGGAGGAGAATCACGGAGCGCCCCAAAAAGTCATAATTCGCTAAGTGGATCAGCCCGCGTCAGGTAGCGTCATCTGCCGCACGCATTGTGCGGAAATCGGGACGATCGGCGGGCGGCCGCCCGTCGGAGCCGGTAGCTTGTTCGTATGGAAACCCTCCCTTTTGACCCCGACGACGTGGCTGGCATGGTGATGTTTGCCGAGGTGGCGAGGCAGCGCTCGTTCACGCGGGCTGCGGCGGTGCTCGGCATGTCGAAGTCGGCCGTGAGTGCGCGGGTGGCGCGCTTGGAGCAGGGCCTGGGCGCACGGCTGCTCTACCGCACCTCCCGCCGGGTGGACCTCACGACGGCGGGGTCGGCGCTCCTGCCGATCTGCCTTCGGGTGGCGGAGGCTGCTGCGGATGCCCGGGCCGTCTCGCTGCATGCCGCTCAGGAGCCGCGAGGCCGCCTACGTTTGAACGCCCCCGTCAGCTTTTCGCAGCGATGGCTCGCCGTTCCGCTGGCCAACTTTGTGGCCAACTTTCCGCTCCTTGAACTGGAGATCACCCTGCAGGACGACAAGGTTGACCTGGTGGGCGGCGGCTGGGATGTCGTCGTGCGGCTGGGAAGGGTTCAGGACGCCGCGCTGACCGTGCGGCGCTTTGCTGTGGACCGGCTCGTGTGCGTGGCCTCGCCGGCGTACCTCAGGCGGCGCGGCGAGCCGCGGCGCCCCGCCGAGCTTTCGGTGCACAGCTGCTTGCGGTACACCAAGGCGGGTCCCGATCGGGAGTGGAGTTTCGATGAGTATGGCGGACCGGCGGCCATCGTCGTCGGCGGACCGGTGGCCAGCACCGACGGTGGCCTCTTGGTCGCGCTCGGCGAGGCGGGGGCCGGTGTGGTTCGTGCACCGTGGTTCCTCGTCGCTGATGCCGTGCGAGCTGGGCGCTTACATCGCGTGCTCGCCGACTACCCGTGCGGTGACTTGCCTTGTCAGGTGGTGCACGCCCACGGCCGCCGGCCACCGGCGGGAGTGCGGGCGCTGCTCGACCATCTGGTCGAGAGCTTTCGTGTGCCGCCGTGGGGCGAGCCTACCTAGCGCGCCAGCTTGAGCAGCGTGGCCAGCGGAAACACCGCCGCGGGCGGCCCTCCCTCGCGGAAGTCCAACCCCCGCACGTCGCGGCGCGCTTCGTTGCCCTCCACGACAAAGAAGCCCTGCGCGAACGACGTGGGCTGGTCGCCCCGCAAGAAGACGAAGATCCGTTCGCCTTCGCGCACGGTGGGCGACCCCGCCACGGTGAGGCAGATCCCTTCGTGGCATCCTCCCTGCAGCCGCACGTCCACGGTGCCCGGCGCATTGAGGCTCTGTACCGTGGCCACGGTGAAGATGCTCCGTTCGGTGCGCTCGGTGCGCACCGCGATCACGTCGCCGTAGGCGGTGTGGGTGGAGAGGGCGGCCAAGGCTTCGGGATCGAGGCCGCGGGCCACGAGCGTGGCGTGGGCGAGGGCGAGGAGGAAGATCATGCGAGCTCCGAGCGCCGGCGGCGAAGAAGCGGGGCCACGAGGGCGAAGAGGGCCCAGCCGGGACCGCGGGAAGTGGTGGAGCAGCTGGGCGACTCAGACGCGTCCAGTTCGGTCTCGGGGAACTCGACGGAGTAGGCGAAGATGGCCACCGCCTCGTCACTCTCGGTCAAGTCCCGCTTGGCCAGTTCGCCCGGGTGGGCGCTTGCGAACATCGTAGCGGCGATGTCGGCGGGGTCGTGACCGAAGCCGAGCGCGTGGCCAAACTCGTGGGTGAGGGTGTTCTGCAGGTCTTCCACTTCCGCGTCGCCGTCGAGGGCCCAAGCGTGGTCGGCGGTGTTCACCGCCATGTCGAAGTCGAGAATCTCACCGTCTTCCGTAGACCACGTGCTGGTGATGGCGAGCAGGTCAGGGGAGACTTCCCACGAGTCATCGAAGAAGACGACGTTGTGGTCGTCGTACCCGCCCACCGCGTCGCGCTCGGTGCCGACGAACCGGTACTCCGCGTGGGCCCCTTCCACGGAGGTCCAGGTTGCGGCGGCCTCGACGATCGCGGCCACGACTCCCGCTTCGGCCAAGCCGGCGGTGTTGGTGGGGTCGATCGTGTAGCGGATGGGCATCGTGGCCCAGTGCAACGGCGCCCCTGCCGCGTTGGTCAGCATCTGGTCGTGGGGTTCGGCCAGCGCGAGGGAGAGGGACAGCAGCACTTTTTCTCGTCTCCGCGCCCCCGATCGGAACAGCTGAGTGGGGGCTTGAGGCGATCTTTGGGCTTTTCCTTGCTGGCCTTTCGGTCGGGTGTCGGGTAGCCTCGTGGGCGGAGGTCGAATGCTCCAGCACGCGCCGCGCCCGACTCGTCGAGGCCAGAAAGTCCCTACCGAGCAAGCGGCCCCCCGGCCTGACGAACAGGCGCGCCGCGGCAATGCCGCCCTCGCCGACAAACAACCCGCCGCCGAGGCCGGTAGCGCGCTCGCCGACAACGAGATCAGCGCTTGGATGGGCGAGGGAGAGGCGATCTCCAGTCCGCAGTTGGCGTCGACCGACACCACCCAGCCCATCCGGGCGACGAGCGTGCGGGCAGGCAACTGGGGCGCCCTCATCGGGAAGGCCGATAAGGTCGCGATCTTCGGGGAGGCGGGCCTCAAGAGCGAGTCGCTCAAGGTGGCCGACGGAACCCCGTGCGAGGTGAAGCGCCGCGACGAGAAGACCGGCAACCTTTTGGTGGAGGTTCGGGTCGGCAAGGAAAAGAAGCAGGGGTGGACCAGCGCCGCGATCTTCTCGGTGCAGCCCGATCTCAATGTCGATGACGAGGCCCCCGGCCAGCGCGACGAGTACATCTACGCCGAACAGAAGGGCGACCACTCCCCGGTCGACCCGAAGGGCAAGGACACCGCGCAGGGCGCCCTCGGCGACTGCTACGCCATCGCTGCGATGGCCGCGATCGCGAATGCTTCGCCCAACAGCATCAAGGACGCCATCAAGTACAACAAGGCAGCGGGCACCTACACCGTCCGGTTCTTCGAAGAGAGCTACGGAGGAGCGTCGAAGCCGGTGTACATCACGGTGGACTCCTTCCTTCCCACTGTTGCCGGAAACCGCAACGATCCGGCCTACGCCGGGGAGCCCGGCGGCAAGCTCTGGCCCGCGATCATGGAGAAGGCCTACGCCCAATGGAAGGGCGGCTACGACGCGATCGGAGGGGGAGGCTACGGCGCCCAGACGATGGCGGAGATCACCGGCGCCCGGTCACAGGAGAAGAGTCCGAGCTCGATGAAGGTGGACGAGGTCATTCCCTACTTTGAAGCCGCCAAGAAGGAGGGCAGGGCCATCTACGCCGCCGTGGAGGATTCGCGGCAGTCTGAGGTGCAGACGCCCTTCCGCGGCACCGGCAACAAGCTCACGGGCACGATCACCCACACCCATCGCTGGAACCACGTGGTGCCGGGCACGATGCGCATCACGGACAAGGCAGCCAAGATGACGGGCAGCATCACCGACACCGGCCGCGAGGGCGACCAGGCGGCCAAGCTCGTGGGCCGCCCGCTCAGCGCCGGCACCGTAGACTACAAGAAGAACACCGCCGAGCTCAACTTCAAGGACGGCGCGGCCCCCGGGAAGGCGGAGGACCTCGAGCTGGCCTTCATGTACCAGGGCGCCGTAAACGCGGAGAAGCTGTTGGTGGCGAACCATGCCTACGCCTTTGAGGGCGTGGTGAACGGCAAGGAACTGCAGTTCTACAACCCTTGGGGCACGTGGCAGCCGAAGCCGATCACGCCGCAGGAGTTCCTCAAACACTTCACGAACATCTCGACCAACAAGGCTCCGGCGGGCGCGACGACACGCTGAGAGCCGGCGGTCACGGGGAGGATTGATGGCGGAGTCGACGGTTCGTGTGGAAGCCGGAGAGGCCGTGGGGCCGCACCTCCGCGCGGGTGCTGTCGTGGTGCTCGCGCCGGGCGTGCATGCGGGCGGGCTGGTGATCGGCTGCAGCCTTACGCTGCGGGGAGAGCCCGGTGCCGTCATCGACGCCGAGCGTCGGGGCCCGGGCCTCGTAGTGGCCGAGGATGGGCTCAACGTACTGGTGGAAGGCCTCACGGTGCGCGGAGGTGCCGGCGAAGCGGGGGGCGGGCTGCAGCTCACGGGCTGGAGCGAGGTGACGCTGCGCAGGGTGACGTTGGAGGACAACCAAGCCACGCTGAGCAAGGGGGGTGTCGGAGGCGGGGCGTTCGTGCTGCGCGGGCAGCTCACCGCCGAAGATTGCACCTTCCGCAACAACCGTGCGGGCGTGGGCAACGACCTCGCGGTGTGGGGGGCGGCCCGCTGCGTGGTGCGCGGCGGCTTCTTCGCCGGCGATGTGTCCTGTCGCGATGGGGCCGAGCTCACGATCGTCGGTGCCCACGTGACCGGTCAGCTCGCGCTCTGCGGGACGACCACGCGCACGCCCGTGGTGGTGCTGAAGGGCGCCCGCATCGATGGCGGAGTGGCCAACGACGTGAATCTGCCGGCCACGCTAAGCGTAGAGCACGGATGAGGTCGTTCTTGACGCTGCTGATGCTCATGGCCAGTCTCCTCGCGTGTACCGGCACCGCCGTGGAAGACACCCGCACCTGCGACGGCGCCTCGCGGGTGGAGACGATGGCGTTGACCAGCGACAAGAGCGGCGTGGTGGAGGTGCCGGTATCGCTGGGCCCCAACGACGCCTCGTTCATGGTGCTCACGGAGGGCGCGAGCGGGCTGTTGAGCACCGACGGCGCGGTGAACCAGGACGGGGAGGTGGTGGTGGACTGGTCCGACTGGGCGGACAGCCGGGAGTCGCTGACCAACGCGTTCTTTGCATCCGACGAAGTGTCCGCGTTCAACTGGCCCGTTCGTGAAGAAGACGGCGCGCTCACCGAAGGCGAATGGACGGTGTCCGCCTCCACGCTCGACGACGACGGCTACCCGAAGGCCAAGCAGGACGTAGACGTGACGGTGATTCGTCGCGCTTGCCTCGGTGCGAAGGCCTCGCTGCCGGTGACGATCGCCTACGCGGGCGGGTTGGAAAACGATCGCGAGGTCACCGAGGCCGTCGAGGGCGCCGCCGAGCTGTGGGAGGGCCTCTACGCTGCGCTCGGCGTGAACATCAAGGTGTCCTTCATCGGTGTGGACATCGACGGGAGCCTTCCCGAGCCGCTCCTTGGCGGCGAGGACTACGCGGAGGTGTACGAGCAGGTCGGCGACGGCGTGGTGGTCGTGGTGGGCAACGACGTCGCGGGCGAAGCGGATCTGTACGGCGAGGCCGGCGGCATTCCCGGGCCGCTGCTGCCCAGTTCGCACTCGGTCGTGGCGGTGAGCTGGCTCATTCACGCAGGCGGCAACGCTGCGTTCGACGATTCAGAGCTTCAAGTGTTCGCCGAAACCATGGCCCATGAGGTCGGCCACTACGTGGGCCTGTACCACCCCGTGGAGAGTGACTGGTCGGCGTGGGATGCATTGGGCGACACGCGGCGCTGCACATCGGCCTCGGCCTGTGAGTCGGCGCTCAGCACCAACCTGATGTTCCCCTACCCCGTGTGCGGCCGAAATTGTGTGGAACAGACGAAGCTCACCGACGGGCAGGTGGCGGTTGTCCTCAACAACGCAGGGGTTCGCTGATGCTGCTCGTCCTGTCCTTCGCGTTCGCTGGCCCCGCGTACGAGCTCCTCCGCTTGCGCGACCCCGTGACCTGCCTCGACCTCGGTGCGGCCACGCCTGCGCTGCGCGAGGAGCTGGCGGCCTTGACCGAGCCGGCCGTCCTCCCGTCGTCGGTGCAGGTCCGCGCCTCCGTCTGCCTCACCGAACGATTCGCGGACGACCCGGTGGTGCACGCCCAGTTCGGCAAGTGGATGCTCGATTCCGAACGGGCAGGGCTGGCGCTCGTCGTGCTCCAGCGCGCCGAAGCGCTCCCCCGCGCGGTGGCGCTCGACCTCGCGCGGCAGGCGCTCACCTCGGGCAATCACCGCGTCGTGGCCTACTCGCAGGCGTTCTTTGTGCGCAGCGGTGAGCCCGTCGTGGCCGAGCCGCCTCCTCCCGCGGCGCTTCCCGCGCCCTGAACGGCCGGGGTCACGCCTTTCCTTAGGCCAGCACGGCCTCGATCACGGTGCCGACCGCCGGGTCGATGAACTCCTCTGGATCAATGTCTGCGAGCGCGAGGAGGGTGGCCCCGAGGTGAGAGGGCACCAGCCGTTGGCCACTTCCGCTCACGGCGCCGGTGGCGAGGTCTACGTTCTGGCCGATGAGGGTGTCGGTCCAGCCGCCCACCGAGCGCCCGCCGGCTACCCCGCTCCCCATGAACATCGCCGAGGTCCACGTCCAGTGGTCCTTGCCGCCGGCGGCGTTGCGGAGCGGAGTGCGCCCCATTTCGGAGAGCACCACCACGGTGGTCTCTTCGAGAAGGGTCGCAGTGGTTTCGCCCGGCAGCGCGTCGAGGTCGGCCATCAGCAGGTCGAGGCCCCCGAACAGGTCTTCGAACAGCGCCTGCTGCAGGTCGTTGCCGGAGTGGGTGTCCCAGTCGCCGTTGTTGCCCGTGCCGAGGGCCACGACCCCCGTTCGCGAGGTGCCGAGCGCGAGCGCCCGCACGATGACGCTCGCGGTGCCGTAAAGGGTGCCGTCCTCAACGGCAAAGCTGTCACTCACGTCGACGAGCGAAGCCGCGCGCTCCAGCGCCAGTTGCTCGGCCGCGGCGATGCGCTGCGGCATGCCGGCGGCAGCCTTCTCGCCCCAACGGGCCACACGCGCACGGATCCACGCCTCCTCGTGCACCTCCCGGGCGGCCGACACCGCCGGCACCTCAGCTGCGGAGGCCTGGAGCACGGTGCCGTCGAGCAGGCTCGCAAATTGGCCGTTGAGCCCTACGCGCACGGAGGCATCGCCGAAGCGCCCCGGAAAGATGGGTCCGCTCACGTGGACGTTGGGTAGCACGCGCTCCACGACGGAGCTCCCCGCGATGATCGAGGACCAGTCCTCCAGCCCATCCACGGAGGCACCCGTGAGGGTCCAGCGCGTGGCAACGTCGTGCGCGACGGAGGGCACTTGGAGGCCGTTGATGAGGCAGGTGTGGCTGGCCCACCGGCCGAAGAAGCTGCTCACCGCGGGACGGCCGGAGTTGCCGACCAGCGCCAGCTCGCCGAAAGTCTCGATGTCGTCGCCGTTGAAGTGGTCGATCCCCGCGTTGAACACCGGCGCGAAAACGGCCGTGGGGTCCCATCCACCGGGACAGAAAACGAAGAGGAACTTGCGGTCGGAGGCCGCGGAGGCCCGGGCGCGCCGGGGGTAGAGGAGGCCGGCTGTGCCGAGCGCGAGAAGGTTGCGACGGGAGAGGGAGAGCATCAGTAGGTCCAGAACTGCGGGTCGCGCAGCATCACCGACACGACGGTGGCCCAGGCCTCAGCGCTGTCTCCCTCCACGAGCACGGCGCGGTAGAGGCCCCGCAGCGCGGCGTGCTCCGTGTCGTCGAGGGGCTCGGCGAAGATGGCGGTAGCCAGCGCCTCCACCTCGGTGTCGAAGGCGGCGCTGTTGGGCTGGATGGAGGTGAAGTCGTCGACCGTCGTGCCCACCAACCGGCGCGATTCCCGGTCGAGTTCGAGGTCGTCGCGCACCACAGTTCCGGCGGCTGCTTGCGCGAGTCGGCGAACGACCAGCGTGCGGGAGGCCGAGGGGTCGAGGTAGGGCTTCTTTACCGTCTCGCCATCGGCACCGCCCGCGAGCGAGCGCAGGCCCACGAGGTCGCCGTCGAGCATGTCGGTGTGGTCGTACAACCACCGGTAGCCGGTCAGCGCCTCCACGACGCTCGCAAGCTTGTTGGGGCTCAGTCGTCGGAGCGGGTGGACCCGCTCCCGGTCGGCTTCGCTGGCGGCTGAGCTGAGCTCGCCTGCGCGGTACTCTTCTGTTTTCAGCAGATGCCGCAGCAGGTCCTTGTAGTTCCAGCCGGCCACGAGGGCATCGCGCGCGTCGTACACCAGCAGGTTGTCGCCCTCGTCGGTGGGGCGGTCGAGCAGGCGCTCGGCCGCCTGGCGCGCCATGCACACGGGAAACCGCGGGTCCGAAGCCACCAGCGGGCCGAGCTGGGCGGCGGCGGTGACGGGCGTACCCCAGTACGCGGGTGCGGAGCCCGTGTAGTACTCGCCCAGCCGCTCTCGCTCGGGGAAGTAGCCGATCAGCTCGTTCCCATCTAGGTCCTCTACGGGCCAGAAGCCGAAGAGGGTGCCGGCCAGCGGGTCGAGGGCTGCGTGGCAGGCCACACACCCCGGCTCGCCGGTGATCGCGGCCTCGAGCCCCTCCGTCGACTCGTCGGCGATGTCCTTGAACAACACGGGCCGGGCGGCGAAGTCGTAGCAGAGCAGGAGGCGCGCGAGCGCGGAGGCCCGCCCCCGATTGAAGTTGAAGATGGTCGTGTGGTAGCGCAGCCACAGGCCACTCGTGCTGAGGATGCCGTTCGCCGGTCGCCCGTCGGTGTAGCGGGCCTCTTGCCACGGCGCGGTGCTCGTGGGGTCGACGGCCTCCAACGGGGCGAGCTCCAGCAACATCGCGTTCGCCATCGTTACGTCGGTGGTGACGATGTCGGTGAACGGGCGGTCGAGCGCAGCCACGTGGGCGACGAGGCGGGCGGGCTCGTCGCCGAAGGCGCGCGTGAAGGCGTAGCTGTCGCCCGTCGGCAGGTCGAACTCGGAGGTGTCGACGCGAAGGGTGTCGAGGCGGAGGAGCCACTCTTCGGCGAGCAGCTCGGCGAGATGCGGCTCGAACGCGGGATCCTCCAGCCACTGCTCGGTGAGCGTGTCGATGCCGCCGGCCTCTGCCGCGATCGCGAGCTCCTCGCGGGAGGGGAGCTGCCCGCGCAGGTCGATGCTGATGCGCCGGGCGAGGCGGGCGCTCCCCAGAGGCACGAACAAGGAGCCCTCGGGCTCAGCCTCCACCGGCGGGCCGTCGCAGGAGAAGAGGAGGAGAAGGGCGATCACGGGGGGTTGTCCAAGACGCCGTCGAGCGTTGCGGTGACCACCCCGGCGAGCGTGACGCCGAGGCAGCTTTCTCCGCGCACCTCGCCCTGCCAGGTGAGGGGACCGCAGCCGGAGCAGCTTGCATCGAGCTCGATCGTCCACCAGCCGCTTGAGGGATCGCGCACCGCGAGCGTTCCGACCGGACCCGTGCACCCGGGCGTGAAGCGGATGTCTTGCAGGTCTACCCTCGCGCCGCCCCCCTCCACAGAACCCTCGATCGTGCCATCGAACCCCTGCTGACGGCGGTAGAAGCCCTCCGTGCGAACGCTCCCAGACACGCCGCCGGCGAGCAAGCCCGCGAACGCCGGGTCCACGAAATGTCCGCCGTGCTCGCTCGCCACGTGAATCAGGTCGCTGGACGTTTCCACGGACATTTGCACCGCGCCCCCGCCCTCGACGGCCTCTCCTGTGGCGACCAGTTCGCCCCAGAAGGAGTACAGCTGAACGATCCGAAGTTGGCTGGTGCCGGGGTCGAGCTGCTGGTGCACTGACTCGAGGAGCCAGTAACCGGCGAGGTCGTGTACGGCGCCGGTGCAGTTGACCCTTCCGTACAGCGTCCAGGTGTCGGGCTGATCGAGCGAGCTCATCGGTTTCACACAGTCCTGCCTGTCGTCGTGCTTGAACTCGGCGAGCAGCTCGTCGACCCACACCGGCAGCTCGAGGGGGAAGATCATGCCCTCGCGCAGCGCCCGCTCTCCTTCGGCCTCGACCTCTTCGGCCGCCAGCACCGGGGTGACGACGGGCGCGACGAACCAGTCGGTGTCACCACTGTCGTCGGCTGTCGACGACGTGTGGACCTCCGCGTCTTCCACGCAGGCCAGCAGGAGGAGGAGGCTCACGGGCTGCATCGCAGGAAGACCTGGAGCTGAGCCCGCTCCGCGCTGGGCAAGCCTCCTCCCCACGGCATCGTGGCCTCGTCGACGACGCTGCGTTCGATGGCTTCGCGGTACAGCGCCACCCCCGCGGCGGTGTCGAAGTCCATTCCGACCGGCGCTCCCCGCCGATCGGGCGTTTGCGCCGAGTGGCAGCTCCTGCAGTAACCGGCGAAGAAGCCCGCGCCCCAGTTCTGCCAGTTCACAGCCTGCTCGGCTTCGGTGCACGCCGACTCGGCGACCGGGTCGTCCGCACAAGCCGACCCGATCGCGGCCGCGAGCGCAAACCAGCCGACTCGGTGGGCCCGCGAGCGGGCCACGCTACCGCGGCCCCAAGAAGTGCTGCGGGGGCGGCAACGACGCGAGATCGGCTTCGTACCGCACGCCCTCGGGCCCTTCCGATTTGCGCGCGAGGCCGAAGGAGTCAAAAAGGCTGGCGACCTGCGCGTTCTTCGCCGTGGGAAGAAACTCGGCCTCGACGGAGGTGTAGCCGAGCCCGCGAGCACGCTGCACGACGTTCGCCCATAGGAAGTGTTCCACGGTGCGTCCGATGACCCGGCAGCTCATCAGGAGGGTGTCGACGCGGAGGGCGCCGTTCGGGGCGGGAACGGCTAGGACCACCGCAACCAGCCCGTGATCGCCGAACCGATCGGCGAGGCGAAGGCTCAGGAGGATCGAACGGGCGTCGGCGAGGAACTCCCTCACGACCGCCTCGGAGTGCCGCCGCGTGGTGAGGTTGAACTGGTTGGTCTTGCCGAGGAGCTGCACCACGCGCTGCATGTCGGCGCCGTCTACGGGGCGAAGGTCGGCCACCATGCCGAGCGAAACAAGGTAGGCGTCGAGGGAACCGAAGGCCTCCCTGGCCTCTTCGCGCTTCGCTTCGGCCTGATATTGGGCGCCCCGCTCGGCGTCTTCCGCGGTGAGTGGCAGAGTCTCGAACAGCAGGGTGGCCTCGAGCGCGGCCACGTATTCGGCGGGGTCGTCGGGAACGTCGACGACCTCTACCTCGGGGAGGGCCTGACGCACTTGCTCGCGCTCCGCCGGGTTGTCGTCGAAGAAGACGAAGCTGTCGAGGCCCAGGCGCAAACTCTCGGCCATGCGGACAATGTTGCCCGACTTCGGCTCCCAATTGGCGGAAAAAGCCGCGATGTCGGAGAGGCGGAGCACCATGTCGGGGTTTCGTTCGAACACTTCGCGGGCGTCGGCGTCGTTGTTCTTGCTGGCCACAGCCAGCACGATTCCGCGGCTGGCCAGCCCCTTACAATAGGCCTGAAAGGCACGGAAGGCCTCGCCGTCGGGGCTCTCTCCCAGTTGCACGCCGTAGGCGCCCAGCTCGCCGACCACGCCGCCCCAGAGGGTGTTGTCGAGGTCGAGCACGAGCACCTTCCTGGGCCCCGTGAGTAGCGCGCGCACGGCGGCGAAGAGATGGCGGCAGAGTCGCAGCGCGCCCTCCTCCGAGAACGGCTGCTTGGTCCAATACCAGCGGCGGGCGTCGTAGAAGCGCTCCCGGCCTACCGCCGCCGAAACGGCTTCGAGGTCGACGAAGGCGGCGCCGGCGGGGAGCGCGGCACGGAGCGCCTCGTTCATCCGGCGCACGAGGCGCATGCGGCCTGCCGCGCCGAGCATCACGCCCTCAGGCCCGGGCGCGGCGAGGTCGTAGCCGACCATGACCAAGCGGGCGTTGCCGCGCGAGGCCCACGCGGCCTGCCAGAAGGCCAGTTCGCCCTCGATGCGTTCGCCCTCGCTACGGTCCTGCCCCGCGAAGAGCCGCTGGGTCCACGGCAGGAGCACCAGCACCTCCGCCTCTGAGCCCTGCGCCAGCTCCTGGATGACGCTGTCGAATTCCCCGTCGGTCACGTTCAACGGCGTAGCTCTGGCCCAGGCGACCGCCGTTAGCGTAGGCACCATCCACGAGGTCGTGCACTGCCCGAGGATGCGGACTCGCGGGGCTTTTGGAGTGCCCTGGTGTTTGAGGAGCAGGCGGCCGGCCCGTTCGTGGAGCTCCGCTGTCCCCCCCGCTGGTCGTAGCGCCAGTCGGAGCAGCTGCAGGGCTTCCCCTGTTTGACCCGCCTTCCGCAGCCGGTTGCACTCGCTCAGGACGTCGGACATCGGGTTACCCCCGCTTCTCCAAGATAAGGCCCATCGAACGAGGCAAGAAGCGCGCACGAGGCAAGAAGCGCCGCGGATGGACGGAGAGGGTTTCGCACACGCGGAGGCCGTGGGCTTCGCAGATGGCCACCAGCTCCGACTCGTGGCGGAACTCGTAGATGTGATCGACCTGTGCCGCGGTGATCGCCCCCGCGAGGTAGGCACGGGCGCCCGGCTTGAGCAGGTTGGCGATGTTGGCCACGAGCAGGCCGGGGTCTTCGAGGTGCTCGATGAGGAACGAGCAGATCACGGCATCGGCGCTCGCGGTGGGCATCGTAGCGAGGTCGAGTGCGTTGCGTAGGGTGTAGGTGGCCCGGGAGCCGACTCCGGCGGCCGCAGCAATCGAGCTCGCGATGGCGATCGACGACGGGCTGATGTCGAAGCCCTGAAGCCGCGCGTCGGCGCGATTGCTGAGCGCCCACACTCCCCAGCCCCCGTGGCCCGGGGCGATCTCCACGATCGCCGGCGCTCCGGGCAGCCTCGCGAGGAACCGGTCGCGGAAAAACAGCGACAGCTCCATGTGGTGCGACCAGCAGAAGTTGGTGATGAACACCCCCCACAGGTAGTCGTCCATCACCTCGCGCTGGCTGTAAACCGCGGCGTTACACGCTTCAAAGGATGAGCTTTCGTAGTGGCCGTCGGCTTCGTATCGCGCCTGCGACATGATCACATCGTTGGAGAAAACGACGAACGCTTCCACGCAGCGCGCCTGCCAGCCGTCGGGCCCCCACACACCTTCCGCCCAGCTCAGGAACTGCTCGGCCACGCCATCCCAGGCTTCCGGGTTCACCGCTCGAGCTTCTTCGAGCCCACGAGACGAGCGCGGATGGTGCTCGGCCACGTACGCGATGAGCGCCTGTGCGCGGGTCATCCGCCCGCCTTCAGCCGGTCGATCAGGTCGGCGAGCTCCCCCACGTTCTTCAGCCCCGCCACGTTTCCGCTTTTGAAACGAACGCCGAAGGCGCGCTCCAGCGAGATCATCAGGGTGACGTGCATCACGGAGTCCCAGGCGGCCACCTCGCGCGCGCTCGTGCTCCGGGAGACGACGAGCTCGTCGTCTTCGAACACCTCGCGCATGACTTCGGTGAGCTTCTCGAGCGTAGACATCAGGGACCCTTGGGCGACGCGATCCCTTATCCCCGTCCTGCGCGGCGAGCCGCATCGAGGGCAGTCGGTATCAGCTGTCGTCGGCTCCCCGATCGCGCAGTCGTTCCCCTCGGCGCTTCTTGCTGGCGATGCGCCGCTCCTTGCTGCCGCGGGTGGGGCGAGTGGGCCTGCGGGTGCGCGGAACGATCAGGGACTGGCACACCAACGCGGCGAGGCGGTCGCGGGCGAGGCCGCGGTTCACGAGCTGGCTGCGGTCGTCGCTCACCGACACCATCACCTCGCCCTCGCGGGTGAGCTTCGAGGCGAGGCGCAGGAGCAGGCGCGCGCGGGTTTCTTCGTCGAGGACGCGCGAGGTGAGCACGTTCCACCGGAGCGTCACTCGGCTGTCGGTGGTGTTCACATGCTGCCCGCCCGGCCCACCCGAGCGGCTGGTGACCACCTGGAGCTCTTCGCCCGGGATGGTGACACGAGGGTTCACGAACAGGTCGGCTTCCACGGTCAGAACAGGCCGCTGCGGGCTTTCACCACCAAGGTGGCCCGGCCGCGGGCGAACCGCGCTTCCAGCGTGTCCCCGACGCGCAACGTTGCTGAATCGCTCACCGCCTGCCCGTCGCGCTGCACGAGGGCGTAGCCGCGGTCGAGGATGCGCAGCGGGGAGAGCGCGTCCAAGTGGCGACCCACGGCGGCCGCGCGCTCCCGCCTGCGTTGGAGGCCCCGGAGGATGGCCGCCCGCAGGCGTTCGTCGAGCTCGTCGGCCCGCTGCCGCCCGCGTTCGATGCGCTGCCGTGGGTGCTGGAGCCTCACGCGCGCCAAGCGCTCGCGGAGGAGCCGCACGCGTCGCTCCATGGCCCCCCGCAGCCGAAGCACCCGCTCCTCCACCCACGCCGCCACCTCGTCGCGCACGGGCACGGCGCGCTCCACGGCGTGCGAGGGGGTAGCGGCCCGCCAGTCGGCCGCGAAGTCGGCGAGCGTCACGTCCACCTCGTGGCCGACGCAGCTGATGGTAGGAATACGACTCCCGGCGATCGCTCGCACGACCACCTCCTCGTTGAAGCAGAAAAGGTCCTCCGCCGAACCGCCCCCCCGGCCAACCAGCAGCACGTCCGCGCGGCCGTCTGCGTTGAGTAGCTCCACCGCGGCAGCTACTTCTTCGGCCGCCCCTTCCCCCTGCACTCGGCAGGGCGCCAGGTAGACCGGAAGGCCCGGCCAGCGCTGCCCGAGCACCCGCAGGATGTCCTGGAGCGCAGCGCCCGTGGGGCTCGTGGCCACACCGATGGCGCGCGGGTAGGCGGGCAGCTCACGTTTGCGCGCGGGGTCGAACAGCCCCTCGTCGGCGAGGCGCGCTCGCAGCTCCTCCAAGCGCCGCGCCAGCTCGCCGGCTCCGGTCAGCTCGAGCCGCCGCACCTTCAGCGAAAAGGTGCCGCGGGGCGCGTACACATCTACGCTGCCGTGCACCAGCACCTTCTCGCCCTCCCGCGGGGGCTTCCTCACGCGGCTGTTGTCGCCGCGGAACATGGCGCAGGCGAGCACGGCGTCGCTCGCGGGGTCTTTCAGCGAGAAGTACCAGTGGCCGCTGGCGGCGGGCTTGAATCCGCCCACCTCGCCCTCCACCCAGATGTCGGTGAATTCACCTCGCAGCAGCGAGTTGATCTCGCCCAACAGCCGCCCGACGCTGTACCGTTCTTCGCTCATTTCGGCTTTAGACCTAACCCGCTGGCGAGGCCGATCAGCGGCAGAGCGAGCGCCCCTAGGAGCGCCACCAGCCCGAGGCCGACGAGCCAGCGGAGGAGCCCCGGCTCATAGTGGAAGCTCACGGAGTGCGCGCCCGCGGGCAGCGCCACCGCGCGCAGGTTCAGGTCGGCGGTGGAGATGGGCACGGCGTTCCCGTCCACCGAGGCTCGCCAGCCCGGGTACTGCGTATCTGCGAGCACCAGGGTTCCGGGCCCCGACGCCTCGATCTCCACGTGTTCATCGGTGTAGGAAAGGATGCGAGCCACGCCCGCCGCACCCTCGGTGCAGCCCGTCTCCCCTCCTTCCAGCACGGTCGTGCGCTCGGGGTCGGCACGCAGGACGGCCGCAAAGGCCGCCTCCACACTCCTGACCCCCTCCACACAGGGTAGCACCCGAACGCGCGGCAGGGCCTGAGGGTCTTCCCACACCTGATACCGCCCGCGAACCCTTGGAATCAAGCCCGGCAACTCGTGGAGACTGGCGATCCAGCGCACGGACAGCCGCCGGGAAATCTCGCGATGCGCCAACCAGCGCCGCACCTTGTCGGGCCCCTTGTCGCCCACGTCGAGCCCGGCCGACGCGAGGAGCGCGTCGTTGCGCACGAGCAGGAGCGGCGAGGGGAGGATCACGTCGTTGGTGCCGAGCGGGAGCCCCATGCTGGCGGAGAGCAGGTCGCCGTCGAGGTCGATGGGCACTCGTCGATCGAGGACGGTGGTGCGGTACCCGCCGAGCTCTCGCATCGCGGGCGCGAGCCAAGCGGGCGCTTCCCCCGCCTCTTCAGCCGGCCGCGTGGGGTGGTAGTCGTGCCCGAAGGCCAGCAGGTCGCAGGCAACCACCGCGGCGAGCACGCGGGGGCGCCGAAGATTGAGCGCGGTGACGAGCAAGAGACCGGCGGGCCACCACACGCGAGAGGATCGCGGGTCGGTGCTGTGCCGCAGGTCAGCGAGGATCCGGCGCACCTTCGATGGGATTGCGGCGGCGTTCTCTGGCTCTGGGGAGGGGAGAGCGGCCTGCGCCAGCGGGGAGAGCGCGGCGGGCGGGGGCGGGAGGTCGACTTGACGCGCGAAGTGCCCGGTGAGGAGCGCGGCGATCTCGGTTCGCCGGGTGTCGAGCCCGAGGTGGAGAAACCCGGTGCTCAGGGAGAACAGCGCCAAGGCCCAGAGGCACGCCGTGCGCAGGTTGCGGTGGTTCGGACGACGGCGCAGTTCGTCGATTCCGTAGGCTGCGAGCACAGCGAGCCCGGCGATGGTGAAAATCGCGAACCGGGCGGGAAAACGGAAGTAGGCGAATCCGGGAAGCAGGCGAACGAGCGCCCAAAGCGGCCCGCCGAGCATCAGCAGCGCTCCGAGCACGACGACCGCCGACCAGAAGCGGGATCTACGCGCGCCCGCGGCGGCGAGCACCACCACCGGGATGCCGACGTAGACGCACATCTCCCAGCTGTTCACCCCCCCGCCCCAGTAGCCGGAGCCGCGGTGATAGTAGGTTTCGGCCACGTCGGCGGGGCGGTCGAACCCGAACGCGAAAGGGAGCACCAAGCCGACGAGCTCCTGCGGCGGCATCGCGCCGATGCTGCCGAACAACGAGCCCACGCCGCCGTCGCGGAGCGAGTGGCGGCTCAGTTCGAGGGTGGCGACCAGTTGCCCACTCGCGATCACGACGCCTGCCGCGGCGGCGGCCAGCCAGCGCAGGCGGTCGCGGCCGGAAAGACTGGCCAAGGCGAAGGCCGCCACCAGCGCTCCCGCGAACGCTGCGCCCTGGGGGTGCCCCGCGAGCCCGAGCATGCCTACGCCCACCGCCGTCAGCCACCCGTTGCGCCGCACGACTGCGAACAGCAGCCAGCCCACCCAGGCGAGCCCGTTCTGCATCCCGAGGTAGAGCGCGTGCGAGACGAGGAACCCCGAGAAGCCCCAGACCAGCCCCGCCACGACCGGCGCGCTCCCCCGCAGCCCGAGGGCGCGAGTGAATGCCCAGAAGCCCATCGCCGCAAAGACATGGTGCCCGAGCACACTCCAGTTGAGGGCGAGCGCGTCGGGCAACACCACAAAGAGCAGCATCGTGGGCGCGTAGAGGAAGCCGCCCTCGCCTTCGGCGAGGAGCGGGAAGCCGTTGGCGGCCCCGCTGGCCCACCACGGCACTTCGCCGCTGCCCCAGCGAGCGGCCGCCCATGAACGCCAGGGCAGGTGGTGGTGACGGAAGTCGTGGTGCCCGAAAACCCCCTCGCCGCTGGCTGCCGCCGGAGCAAGCAGCACCGCGAGAGCAACGTAGAAGAGGAGCGGCCAGAGCCAACGACGAGACGTCACTTGTCGGCCGGCTCGGTGTAGCCGAGCGCCTGCAGCATCAAGGCCGCGCCCGACTCGCCCGGTTCGGCGAGCTCGCGATCGATGTGCGACCGAAGCATCTGCACGCTGCGCCGCCCGCTCTCGAGCGCTGCAGGTTGGTCGGCGGCGAGGTTGTGCAGCTCGCCGGGGTCGGTGGCGAGGTCGTAGACCTCTTCGCTGCGGCTCTCCCCCGCGACGTACTTGGCCCCCGCGGTGGAACGCACGCCGTACAGCCACTCCGTATCGGTGCGCCCCATCAAGAGCGCAGGCGAGGTGCTGGTGATCCCGCCCGCCAGCGGCACCTGCATGGAGAGGGAGTCGGTGTTGGTGAGCTTGGGCACGCCTGCGTAGTCGAGGAGGGTGTTCGCGACGTCGAGCACCGTGACGGGGGCGAGGCTCCGCGTGCCGGGCTCCCACGCTTGCTGCGACGCCCAAAACACCACGGGGATTTGCAGCACCGGCTCGTACAGGCCGTGGTGGTTGAACTCGATCCCGTGTTCGCCGAGGCTCTCGCCGTGGTCAGCGAGGGCCAGCACGGCGGCTTCCTCCAGCCGGCCCCGGCTGCGGAGGCCGTCGAGCAGCGCGCCCACCTGGGTGTCGGTGTACGCCACCTCCGCCGCGTACTGGCGGCGGAGCGCAACGCGCTCCGCCTCCGAGTACGCGTGCCCGGGCTCGTCGGCGAGGATCGCGGCGTGGTCTACGCCCACGCCGCTGTTGTGCGGGGCGTAGGGCGAGTGCGGGTCGAAGAGGTGCACCCACAGGAACAGCGGCGCCTCGGCCGGGAGGGTGTCGACCCAGGCGAGCGCCCGAGCAACCGTCGCGTCGCCGCGGCGCTCAAGCAGCGAGGGCCAGTCCGCCGGATCGCCGAAGCGCAGCAGGAGCCGCAGGGCGAGCCAGCCGGTGCGGAACTCTCCGACGCCGCGGAGCGCAGGGAAAAAATCGTCGTCGTAGACTTCGAAGCCTTGGTCGAGGCCCGTCGAACTGTCGAGCGCGAACGACGACACGAACGCCCCCGTTCGCCAGCCGGCCAGGCCTACCTGTTCCGCCAGAGTGACTTCCGCGCTGGCGAGCCTGCGGCCGTTCTGCACCACCTTGTGTTCGCTGGGGTGCCGGCCGGTGAGCATCGAGGCGTGCGAGGGCGCCGTTTCGGGGAGCGGGGTGATGGCGGCCTCGAAGATGCCGCCCTCGAGCCCGAGCCGGTCGAGGTTTGGCGTGGCGGCCTGCCCCCCGTAGATGCCCACGTGGTCGCGGCGGAGGGTGTCGAGGGTGATGAGGACGAGGTTCGGCGCGCCGGTTCCGGCTCGGAGGACCGGGGCCACCCGGTACTGCGGCGCCGCCGCGCTCACCAAGGCTAGGACCACGACGCCGACCCCCGCGGGAAGGCGGAAACCGAGGCGGGGCATCAACCCGATCATCTCGCGGCGGTAGAAGAAGCCGGAGGTCAGAAAACCGAAGGCGGCCACGCTCAGGCTCACGGCCGCCAGCCCCGCTGCGTTGCGTCCGTCACCCCGGCGCACGAGCTCGGCGATCATCGGCGCCAGAAAGAAGGCCGTCACCAGCGACCACCCCACCCCGAAGCCCCGTTGGTAGCGGCGCCACAACGGATCGGCGCGTTGGGTGCGCCCTGCGTAGACCCCCGCCACCAGTCCGGCCACGAGGGCCACACCCGCGTCGGCCATCGCCGCAGCGAGGCTGAGTTCGGCGCGCTCACTGGCCGTGAGCATCAACGGAGAACGAACGGCCACCACCACGCCCTCCACCCCTCCGAACAGCGCGCCGGCCGCTGCCACCTGGGTGGCGATGCGCCAAGGCATCCGCCGCTCCGGCACGGGGGCCAACTCCCCCGGGTCGTCGGGGATGTCGAACTGGCCCGGACCCTCGTTCATGGCGCCCCCTCCGGTTCCACGTAGCCGAGCAGTTCGAGGGCGCGGCGGGTTTCGGGGTCTTGGTCGGGGCTCGCCACCTGCCCTGCCCCCTTGAGCAGGAGCTCGAAGGCCGCGGAGCGATGGCGGAGCGCCTCGGTCTGCTCAAGTGGCGTTGTTTCTCCCGGGTCGTGGCCGAGGTCGTACGCCTCACGGTTCCCGGCCTGGTGGTGGATGAGCTTCAGGCCGTCGCCGCGAACGGCATGGTCCACCGGGGGTTCCGCGACAAAACGCCCCGCCGTCGTGCTGGCCACGACGGGGCGTTCTCTACAGGCCCCCCCCTTCAATTCCGCTGCCCGCGACACGCCGTCGCTCGGCGCGCCGGCCGGCAAGCCGACCAGCTCGCGGAGTGTGGGCGCGAGGTCCACCCCGCCTACCTGGCAGTCGAGGCGAAGCCCCGCCGCCACGGTGCCTGGCCACCGTACGACCAAGGGCACGCGCAGCGAGGGATCGTAGAGATTGTCGCCGTGGTCGAAGAGATAGCCGTGTTCGGTGAGGCTCTCGCCGTGGTCGGCCGTGACGATGACGATGGTGTTGTCGAGGCGGTCGCCGAGGGCGTCGAGCAGGCGGCCGAGCGCGGTATCGACATCGCGGACCTCCTCGTCGTAGGCGCGCGCCAGCCAGTCGGTGCTGGTGATGGAGCGGTGAGCGGCGGGCCAGTAGGCGGGCAGCGCCAGCGGGGGGCCGGAAGTGGGGGGCGCTCCCAGCGTGGAGTTTCGCTCGGAAACGTAGGGGCCGTGGGCATCGTAGAAGTGTACGAATGCGAAGAACGACTCGTCGCGGTGGGCGCGGAGCCAGCGCTCCGAGCGGGCCAAGACCCGCGCCGCGCTGCGCTCCCGGAGCGCGTGCTCCTTCACCGCTACCTGGTTCCACCCCTTCACCAACGTGAGCGACTCCGCTCCGGGCCAGGCGCCGAAATCGTCGTCGTACACCGACATCCCCTGCGTCCAGCCGTAGCGGGAATGCAGCGGGAACCCTGAGACGAACCCTGCCGTGAGCCACCCGGCGGCCTGGAGCTCTCGCCACACCAGCGGCCGCTCTCCCAGTTGGGTGCCGTTGCTCACCACTCCGGACCGAAACGGGGCCTCACCGGTGAACATGGCGAGGTGGGACGGCTCCGTGATCGGGGCCGCCGCGATGGCCTGCGAAAAGGAGGTGCCCTCACGCACGAGGCGCGCCCAGACGGGTTTGTCGGCCACGGCATCGGCCCGCGTGGTGTCGAGACTCACGACGAGCACGTTCGGTCGGGAGGAAGCGGTGCCCTGCACCGGGCGGCCGCGAACGCCCACTAGGGAGAGCGCAACGCCTGCGATGGCGATCAGCCAGCGCACCGGCACCCAAGCGAGCCAGGTAGCGAAGAGCCCGCCGGCGAGCCCGCCGGCCGCGATGGCCAGCAGCACGTTCGGCTGCCGGAGGGATTCGTTGAGGGCGAACTCGTAGCGCCACGTGATGGCGCCGAAGAGCGCGCCGAGCGCCGCCGCCGGCAGGCGGCGTGCGCGCGGCCCCTGGCCGTGCCCGAGCGCAAGACCCAACGCCGCGCCCACGCCGCCCCCCAAGGCTGCCGAGAGCCCCGCGAACTGCGCCAACTCCAGCGGCCCGAAGCCCCATTGCGGCGTGGTTCTCGCGGCGGCCTCGACGGCTCCGGCCGCAAGGCCGAGCGCCGCCGCGAACGACACCGTGCTGCGGCGATGGGGACCGATCGACACCGTGCGCTCCTTCGACTCGCGGGCTATCCTGCGGGTCCTTTGATTTCCTTCCTGCTCACGGCGTGCACGGTTCAGGACACCGAAAATTCGGCGCCCACGGTGCAGATCACCAGCCCGTACGAGGGGGCGCGGGAGCAGGAGGGGGTGCCGTTCACGGTGGTGGCCACCATCGGCGACGATGCCACGGCCAACCCGCTCGTTCTCACTTGGAGCATCGATCCCGAGGTGCACGAGGAGCAGAATCCGCTGCGCACGGAGAAGGAGGCTACGCTCTACCTTCCGGATGGCCTCCTTGAGGGCACGTACGGCATCGCGCTCTCCGCGGCCGATGGCTTCGGTGCCACGGCCGCCGACTCGGTCCAGATGAACATCTCGGGCAACGCGGCGCCCAAGGTGACCATCGAGGAACCGGCGGACGGCACGCACTTCCAACTCGGCGACGGCGTGGGGGTGGAGGTGAACGTGAAGCCCGGCAACGACTCGATGGCCGACATCTGGTTCACGTGGGGCGGGGTGGCGGAAGACCTCGACGACCTTCCCGAAACGCCAAATGCTGAGGGCAACGCGATCTACCTGCTGCCGGAGCTCGAGAAGGGCCGGTACAAGTTGAGCGTGACGGCGCACGACCAGGGGAGCGAAACGGGCGAAGACGAGGTCAAGTTCTTTATCGACTGACGGGAGAGCAGATGGATGCGGGCTTGAACGGCCGGGTGGTCCTGGTCACCGGCGGCGGGAACGGTATCGGGCGCGCCCACGCGCTGGCATTCGCTCGGCAGGGTGCGCGCGTGGTGGTGAACGATCTCGGCGGCTCCCGCGATGGCAGCGGGGCCGATTCCGGGCCGGCGCAGGCCGTGGTGAACGAGATCCTCGCGATGGGCGGTGAGGCGGTGGCGAACGGGGACAGCGTGACGGAAGCCGCGGGGGCCGAACGAATGGTGGCCGCTGCGCTCGACCGGTGGGGTCGCCTCGATGTGGTGGTGAACAACGCCGGCATCCTGCGCGATCGCAGCTTTCTGAAGCTCACCGAAGCCGAGTGGGACGTCGTGGTGGCCGTGCACCTCAAGGGCGCCTACCACGTGTGTAAGGCGGCGATCCCGGCGCTCTCACGGCAGGGCGGCTCGATCGTGAACACCACCAGCGTGTCCGGCCTCATCGGCAATTTCGGCCAGTCAAACTACGCAGCGGCCAAGGCGGGCATCTACGGCCTTACCCGCGTGCTCGCGCTCGAGTTGAAGAAGGCGGGCATCACGGTGAACGCGATCGCCCCGATCGCCCGCACGCGCATGACCGAAGACATCGCGGGCATCGACGACGGGCTGAGCGCCGATCACATCAGCCCCGTCGTGGTCTTTCTGGCGAGCGAGGCCGCGCGCACCATCACGGGCACGGTCGTGGGCGTGGCCGGCCAGCGGCTCCATCTCTACGAAGTGCACACCAACGAGGGCGTAGAGAAAGCGGGCAACGAGCCTTGGACCCTCGATGAGATCGCATCCGGCTGGGAGCGCATCACGGCCTGGGCGCCCGCGGCCCCCACGGCCGCGCCAAACGCAGGTCCCGACATCGTCGCCGAGGCCTTCGCGCTGGTGCCGCTCGCGTACCGCCCCGATCGGGCGGGCGATTGGCGCTGCCGCATCCACTTCGTACTCAAGGACGGCGGCGGCCACACCCTCGTCGTCGACCACGGCGCCTGTCATGTCGAGCCCGGTGCAACCGGAACGGCCGATTGCGTGATCAAGACCGACCGCGAGACGATCGTGGGCATCTTCAACCAGACCATCGCCCCCGACAAGGCGTTCATGAAGGGGAAGATCACGGCGGACAACATGAGCGTGCTCATGAAGTTCGCCATGGCCTTTGACTTCTCCGCTCGCCCGAAGGCCGCTTCGGTGTCCGCCGCTGCCGGGCCGATGGCCGCCGCGGGCCCGCGTGTCTGGCCCATCGGAAAAACCTGGGAGGCCGGCGCCAGCTTCGTGGAACCCCGTTTTGCAACGATGTACGCGGCGTGTACCGCCGACGCTTCGCCCAGCTACACCGGCCCGGAAGCCGTGGCGCCGCCCTTGTTCCATGTGCGCCTCTTCCATGCGCTGATGTTCAAGGTGGCCACCGACCCGGAGCTGGGCCTCGACTTGCTGCGCCTCGTGCACGGCCAGCACGACGCCACCTTCCACCGCCCCCTCCGCCCTTGGGACCTCGTTCAGCTCCGCGCCCGGCTCGAATCGGTCGAGGAGAAGCCGAGCGGCACGGTGGTGACGAGCCGGCTGTTCGGCTTCGTGGACGGCGAGCTCGCCGTCGAGGCGCTCACCACCTACTTCGTGCGCGGCCCGAACCCCGGCGGTGCGCGGGCGCCTGCGGAGCCCGCGCCCGCGCCTCCCGCGCCGGATTTCACGGTCGACGTGGCGGTCCCGGCCGACCTCTCGCACCAGTACGCGCTCGCCTCGCTCGACGACAACCCCATCCACATCGATCCGGCGATGGCGCGGGCCGCCGGGCACCCCGATCTCATCCTCCAAGGGCTGTGCACCATGGCGATGACCGGCGCCGCGGCAACCCGTGCGGTGCTCGGAGAGGGCGACCCTCGCCGGCTTCGCCGGCTCTCGGTGCGCTTCGCGCGCCCCGTGCCGAACAACACGACGCTGACCGTGTCGGGCTGGGCCGATGGCCCCGACCGCTTCCGCATCCAGACCGCGCTGCCGAACGGCACGGTGGTGATCAGCAACGCGGTCGTCGAGTTCGGCCCGCGGTGAACCTGCCTGCGCCCGCACGGGTGGGGCGCGGGCTCGCCCGCTCGCGCCTCTACCAACACGGCGCGACCAGCTGGTGGGACGCCGTGACGATGGACGATGGGGTGCGGCGCGTGCTCCGCCGCGGCCCGCCGGGCCCCGAGGCCCTCCCCTACAGCCCCGACCCCTCCGGCGTCGACGCCGCGTGGTCGGGCCCGCTTCTGGCCACCCTCGCGGAGCTGCTCCCGACCCGCGACGAAGCCGTTCCCGACGACGCGCCGCTCGCCGCCGCTGTCGCGGCGGCCGGGCTCCTCGCCGCCGCGCACCTCGGCGACGGGGCGGGGCTCGCCGATCGACTCGTGTGCGTAGACGGGCGATGGCTGCTCCTCGGCGGCGCGGAGCCCGGCGAGGGCGGCGGCGCCGCCCTCGCGGCGGCGCTGATCGCGCTCGACGCAGGGGACTCCTTAGCGCTGGCGCCGCTCGTCGCGGAGCCGCCGCCGGAGGCGCTGCGGCTGCTTGTGCGGGCGCTCGCCTCCCGGCTCGCGTGGGAGCGGCACCAGTTGGCACGCCGCGCCGCCGCCGACCGCCGCGCCGGCGCCAGCGCCCGCCTGCGGGCACTGGCGGCGCGGCTCGCGGCGGCGGCGCCCCCTCCGGCCTACGCCGGTCCCCTCGCCAGCACCGAAGGGGGCGCGCTACGCGCCGGTGGCAACGTCGTCTACGATGGTGTTCGCCTTGATGTTCGGGGTGCCCGCGCGCTCGCGCGGGCCCTGCCGAACGAGCCCTCCGCCCTTCGCCTGCGCCGCTGGTTGCGGGCCATGGCGCACCTGCGAGTCGACCGCGAGCTGCTCGCTCGCTCGGGCGCTTGAACCCGCCCGACCCTGCGCTTAGGTTCGGGGCGTGAACCCCGCTCTTCCGGACCGGCTGGTACTCTACGACGGCGTCTGCGGCTTCTGCAACGCCAGCGTTCAATGGCTCGTGGCCCACGACCGTGCAGGGCGGCTCCGGTACGCCCCGCTGCAAGGCTCCACCGCTGCGGCGCTGCGGGCACGCCTACCTGAAATTCCCTCCGACATCGACACCATCGTCTTCATCGAGGGGGGCGAGGTCCTCCTGCGGAGCCGCGCGGCGTTCCGAATCGTCCGGCAGCTGCCCGCGCCCTGGGGCTGGCTAGGTGCCACGGCTGTGCTTCCCACCTTCCTCACCGACGCCGGCTACCGCCTCGTAGCGGCAGTTCGGTACCGCATCTGGGGCCGGCTCGCCGCCTGCCGCGTTCCTGCTGCCCATGAGCAGGAGCTCTTTTTGCCCTGACTGCCTTGGGCTCTCCAACTGGCGCCCGCCGAGCCGCTGCAGCAAGCCCAGCGGAGGGGCGGACACCTGCGGCAGGCCCCCGCGCCAACGCCTGGTCTTCTCTTTCCCCCGTTTGCACACGGCTCCGATCGGCTGGTACGGGGCCTTCGCCCCCAAGGCGCCGCGTCCTGCGCGGCGACCCGCATCGACGTTCGTCGGGATGCACGCTACTTCGTAAGCGCGAGGCACGCCTCTTCGAACGAGGCAACGAGCCGGTCCACCACCGGATCGTGCGCCAGCACACTCCCCCCGTGCGGAATCAGTCGGGCCTGGCAGTAGAGTGCGCGCGCCTCGCCGTTCTTGAACAGCACGCGCGTGATGACCACAGTGCCGTTGGGGGCGTGTGCGGTGAGGAACCTCTGCGAGGCACTCTTCTCCTCGCGGTCCACTCGCCAGGTCCAGCCGCGGGCCTCCTTGAACAACTTCGTTTCTAGCACGGGCGCCCAGTCGCTCACCGGCTTGCAGCCGTCGCCGCAGAGCCACGCGATCCGGAATTCGGCCATCGCTGAGAACGTGTCGTCGCCTTCGGCGGGCTCGTAGACCCCTTTCGGTGCGCTCTGTTCTTTCCAAGTTGCAGGCACGACTGCCGAAACTTTTTCTTCGAGCACCCGCACCTGCTTGAAGGAGAGCGCATCCTTGTACTGGGGCGGCACCTTGGCGTTGGCCGTAGTGGCATTACTGGCGGCCAACGCGACGGAAAGTTGAAGGGCGAGAAACATGGGCGCGGCGCTAACCCGGAATCGGGTCCTGGAACGGGGTTGCTCCCGCCTCAAGTCAGAACGCCCGGAGCCCGATAGACATGCCGGAGCCCCCCCCGGATCATGGACCCCTCACCGATTCTTGCCATCCTTTTCGGCTTCGGAGCGATCATTGGGGGCAATGCGCTCGAGGGCGGGCACCTCAGTTCGTTGACGGTGTTCACGCCGTTTTTGATCGTCCTCGGCGGCACCGCCGGCTCCGTGTGGTTGTCGTGTACGAACGAGGAACTGAAGGGTGCGGCGAAGCTGACCAAACGGGCATTCGTGCCCAACCACAGCGACCGGCGGCGCCTGCTCGATGACATGGTGAGGGTGAGCAACGTGGCCCGCCGGGAAGGCATGCTGGCCGTGGAGAACCTGCTCCCCGACATTCAGGACGAGTTTTTGCGGCGGGGCCTGCGCATGTTGGTCGACGGCGGCACCGGCGAAGACGTGCGCCGTACGCTAGAGCCCGAGCTGGAGTTGGAGGACCACCACGCCACCGCAGCGGCGAAGGTCTGGGAGAGCGCCGGTTCGTTCTGCCCCACGATTGGGATCCTTGGGGCGGTGCTGGGTCTGATCCACGTCATGAACAACCTCGACAAGCCGGACGAGCTCGGCGGCGGCATCTCCGTGGCGTTCATCGGCACGGTGTATGGCGTGGGTTTCGCCAACCTGCTGTTTTTGCCGCTCGGCAACCGCCTCAAGAAGATTGTCGCGAAGGATGCCGAAACGCGGAGCATGGTGATGCTCGGCGTGGTCGGCATCGCTGCGGGCGTGAACGCGCGCCAAATCGAGGAGATGCTCGCTCCCTTCGCCGGGCACGGTGCCCAGAAGAAGGCCGCGTAGGTGGCGAAGAAGAAGCACGAAGACCACGAGAACCACGAACGGTGGCTCGTGTCCTACGCCGACTTCATGACGCTCCTGTTCGCGTTCTTCGTGGTGCTGTGGTCCTCGAGCAATACGGACACGATCAGAATGCAACAGGTGGTCAGCGGCTTGCAGTCCGCATTCCTTGGCGGGCCGCTGCCTGCCCTCGGCGACTCGGGCAAGGGGGAGGAGAAAGACACGCCCATCCAGCCGCCCATCACCGTGGCGTCGGCCGCCAATCCTACGATGGAGTCGATCCGCACAAGGCTCATGGGCTCGTTGAGTGACAACCTCGTGCAGGTGGGACTCGTTGACAACACGCTCATCGTGGTCGTGCGTGAGCAGGTGCTCTTTTCGGCAGGGTCGGCCGACATCCACCCAGTGGCCTACGGCACGCTGTCGAAGCTGGCCGAGGTGGTGCGCGGAGAGCCCGTGCTGCTGCATGTGATCGGGCACGCGGACGGAACCCCGATCAGCGGCCCGCCGTTCACCGACAACTGGGGTCTCGCCGGCGCGCGGTCGTTGAGCACGGTTCGGGCGCTCCAGCAGCGCGACTTGCCCATCGCTCAGCTGAGCACCGGCACGGAGCTCACGGGCAATACCGACCCGACGCGGCGTTCGGTAACCTTCAAGATCGTGGCCAAGGATCGGTCGCCCACGGCGGGTGTCTTGGACAAGCTCAACCCCGCCCCGTGACTCCCGGGAGGTGTTAGCGGCGCGGAACTGGAGGCTGGGCCGCGTGCTGCGTGATCTTGTTCCGATGCCGCTCGGGTCGCTGCTTCAGCGGTGTGCTCGGCTCTGGCCGGATCGCCCCGCGCTCTTGGGCACGGAGGTCACCTACACGTGGCGCGAGCTGGACGCGGAGGTGAGCCGCGCGGCGGCCGTGCTGGCCGCGGGCGGCGTGGGCCCCGGCGATCCGGTGGCGATGCTGCTCACCAAGCGCCCGGAAGTGGTCGTCGCCTTCTTCGCCTGCGCCCGCATCGGCGCCATCCACGTTCCCGTGAACTTCAAGCTCCACCCGGAGCAGGTCGTGGACCAGTTCCGCACCGCCGGGGTGAACGCTGCGGTCGTTGAGGCGCAGTTCGAGCCGCTCCTGCGCCACCTGCTCCCCGTCCTCCCTGATCCTCGCCGGCTGTTCTACACCGACGGTGCCGTGCGTCATGGGGGCAGTCAGTGGGGCCGGGGCGCGGAACCCTGGGCAGGTACCCACGAAGCTCAGGGCGATGATGTCGTGTACTTCAACTACACGTCCGGCAGCACCGGCCGCCCCAAGGGGGCACCCACCACGCATCGCCAGATCAACGAAAATGCCGTGGCGACGGCGGGGGGTCTGGGCTTTGTGGAGGACGACGTGTACCTCGGCATGTTCTCCGTCTTTGCCCACCCGCACGAGCTCTTCCATCGCAGCTTGCTGTTTGGCGGGGCCTTCGTCGTGGCGGAAACCCTCAACCCGCGGGTGGCCGCGGCCGTGATTGCGCGCCACCGCGTCACGTGGACGATGGGCGTCCCCAGCTTCTACGAGATGCTCCTCGATTTTCGGGACGCTCACGGCGGCGACTACAGCTCGCTTCGCGTGCTCGAGGCGGGCGGCGCGTTCGTGACGCCAGAAACGCTTGAGCGGATGGAGAGTGCGTTCAACACCCGCTTTCTTCCCGTGTGGGGCAGCACGGAGACCACCGGCGTGGGCCTCGGAATGTTGGCGCAGGGCCCCCGCCGCCCCGGCAGCACCGGAAAGCCCATCCCGGGGTACGAAATCCGGGTGGTTGGCGAGGACGGCGCCCCAGCCCCGGTGGGGACGGTCGGTGAGCTCTGGATTCGCGGGGCTGCGGTCGTGGGGGGGTATGTGAACGAGCCTGCGGAGAGTGCCGAGCAGTTCGTCGACGGGTGGTACCAAACCCGCGACCTGGTGCGAGTGGACGCCGACGGCTTTGTCTTCTTCGCGGGTCGCCGCTCGGAGATGTTGAAGATCGGAGGCATCCGGGTCTTTCCGCAAGAGATAGAACAGGTGCTTGCCCAGCACCCCGATGTGCGGGGCGTGGTGGTGGTTCGTGCGGAGGAACGCCTCCGCGGGGAGGTGGCCCGCGCGATCGTTGCCGTCTCGGCGGGCTCCGACCTTGATGTCCGCAAGGTGCAGGCCTACTGTCGCGATCGGATGGCCAACTACAAGGTGCCCCGCATCGTGGAGTTCTGGGCCGAGATTCCCAAGTTGCCCAACGGGAAGATTGACAAGAAGGCCGTCTTGGCCACGGCTGTGGACGCCCGGCGCGACGACCGTGCGCGAGCGTGACCGTCGCCGCGAGCTGCGCCGCGGGCTGAGGCCCTCGTTCCTCGTGAAGGACTTGGGAGGACTCGCTCTGTACTATCCGGGACAGGCGCTTGCCCGGCGCCTCCCTCCGGCTGTCCTTCGTGCGGTGGCCACGAGCGGAGCGCGGCTGGTGCGAGGGCTCGGCGACGCGGACGCCCGCGCCGAGCTGGCGGCCATCTTTGCGGGTCGCCCCCTTCCCCGCGATGCCGAGGCCATTCTCGCCGACAGTTTCGCCCTGACGCTCTACAACGAGCTGGAGGTGCTGCGCTACCCGTCTCTATCGCCGGAGAGCATCGACGAGGTGTGCGAGATTGACGGTCGGGAGCACCTGACCGCTGCCCTCGCCGAGGGGCGGGGTGCCATCCTGTTGATCGGACACTTCGGCGCGAATCAGATGATCATGCCGGCCCTCGGGCATCGCGGGTACGCCATGGCCCAACTCAGCGCCCCGCCGCCGGTGTGGGGGGAGATTCTCCACGAGACCCGCACTACTCCGCTGTGGGAGAGGGTGTTGGCGCGCCGCTGGCAGCTCGAGAAACGGCTGCCGGTGAAGCACGTGAACGTGTTCCGGTTTTTGCGGCCCGCCTTCGAGGTGCTTCGCGCCAACGGCGTACTCGGCCTCGCGTTCGATGGAGGCGGCGGGAAGAAGTGGGCTCAGGTGGAGTTGCTGGGGAGGACGGCGAACGTCTCGGAGCAGCCCGCCCAGATCTGGAAGCGGTCCGGTGCGGTGCTGCTCCCTACCTACGTGGTGCGCGCGCCGAACGAGGGCCGCCACCGGGTGGTGATTACGGAGCCGCTCGTGTGGCAGGGCTCTTCCGGCGCGAGCTTGCAGGCCTTCGCCCGCCGCTTCGAGCAGTGGGTATGGGGCGCGCCCGAGAACTACCTGCACTTTCTCACGATGCGCCGCCGGGTGCGCGGCAGCGACGCTCGCCCCTTCTTCACCGACTACCCGCCCGCGCCGTTCGCGCTCGCACCGGAGGAGGCGGAAGCGTTGCTCCTGCGGGCGGGGGAGTGGCGCGACGACGAGGGGTAGTGGGGGGGAGTGCCCGCGCAGCGGGGCTTACTGCGAAGCGAGGTAGGCCGTCAGCGCCGCGGTGTGGTCGCCAGGAGCGATTGCGTCGAGGCGGGCCGCGAAGGGGACGGTGACGGGCTGGTGGACGAGCTTCTCGATGAGGAACGGGGCGGTGCGAGGGTTGCCCACTGGCCCGCCCACTGCGGCCTCTACGCTGGCGAAGAGCCGCGCCTCGGTCATGTAGGCGTAGAGGAAGTTCGGGCTGTACGCGGGGTGGTGCCAGACGAGGCTGCTGAGCAGCGCCGGATCGTAGGGTACCGTACCCGCCGGCGGAGGCGGCTCGCCGGTGATCGCCGCGCGTGAATCCACCGCCACCTGGAAGGCGCCCACGAGGTCGTCGGGGTTTTCGTAGAGGCGGCGCTCCGCCCGGGTAGACACGATGCCGTCGGCGATGCCCTCGGCGACTTCGCGCACGCGCGCCTTGCTGAACGCGACCCGATCGGCTTCGGGCAGCTCCGGCACGTAACGAGCGGTGAAGGCGGGCTCGGCGAGCACGCGCTCGAAGAACTGCGCGAACCCTTCGAACCAGCGCGGGTCAGGGTCCCAGGTGGTGGGGCTCGCTGCCGAAGCGGCGTCGAGGTTCATCCACCACACGCCGTGACCGAGCTCGTGGGCGAGGGCTTCGTAGGGCCAGGCCGACCAGCGTTCGTCGACGCTCATCACGATGGCCACGAATCGGGGCGGCTGGATGGCAAAGCCGTTCACGCCCGAGCGCACCATTCGTGAAGGGCCCGTGTGCAGCTGCAACGCGGACACGTCGAAGCCCATGTCGCGGTAGGCGGTGACGATGCGCTCCTCTGCCAGGTCGGCGTCGAAGTAGGCTTCGGCGCGCTCGGCGTCGGTGCCGAGGCCGGCTAGGCGCTGGAGCCGCGGGTGGTTGGCGAAGTCGTCGGGTTGGCCGGTGGCGGCGACCGCAGCGCGATCCGCCGCGAAGAAGGGAGCCACGGCGGTGGAAAGGTCGCCGATCACCGTTTCGACGTCGGCGGGATCAACCCCCTGGGCGGCGGCGGAGAGCTCCCAGTAGTTCTTGTGACCGGCGCGCGTGGCGACTTCGTTTCGCAGCTTCACCAGCTTCACGAGGGGCTCGCCCGCAAGCCGCAT